>JBAQHA010000559.1:0-5702 GCA_049288075.1 Oricola sp. | reverse complement strand
TTGTGCGAGTCGGGAAATGACGCGCCTTTTCAGAAGGTTATTTGCCGGTCGCTTCGCGGCGACCCCTATCCTTTGTCCCTCGACCATATCGAGGGCGCAGGGTGGGGGTGGCGATGCTTCCGCTTGCGCGATTTGTCGCTCGTCGGGGCCGGCGATAAGGTCCCCCTCATCCGTCTACGGGCGTTCATGGAACGCCCGTATCCACCCGCCCGGGGTCGAGCCGCGGGTCTCGACCCGTCCTTCGGACCCCACGAGGGGAGAAGGAGGGAGCGTGCGCAACGAAAAACCCGCCGGACATTTCGGCCCGGCGGGTTCATTATTTTCGGCAATACGCGTTCCGGCTTACGCCGCGAGATCGCGCAGAACCGTCTGCAGGATGCCGCCGTTGTAGAGGTAGCCGAGTTCGTCCGCGGTATCGACGCGGCAGATCAGGGGGACGTCCTTCGTCGCGCCGTCGGCATAGGTGACCTTCGCGATCACCTTCTGGCGCGGCTTGACGTCGGCGAGGCCTTCGATGGTCACCATCTCGTCGCCCTTGAGGCCGAGCGACTGCCAGGTCGTGCCTTCCTCGAAGACGAAGGGCACGATGCCCATGCCGACGAGGTTGGAGCGGTGAATGCGCTCGAAGGACTGGGCGATCACGGCCTTGACGCCGAGAAGGTTGGTGCCCTTGGCCGCCCAGTCGCGCGACGAGCCGTTGCCGTATTCGCCGCCGGCGAAGATGACGAGCGGAACGCCTTCTTCGCGGTACTGCATGGCGGCGTCGTAGATCGGCATCTCTTCCTTGGTCGGATAATGGATCGTGTAGCCGCCCTCGCGGCCGTTCTCGCCGAGCATGTGGTTGCGGATGCGGATGTTGGCGAAAGTGCCGCGCATCATGACTTCATGGTTGCCGCGACGCGTGCCGTACTGGTTGAAGTCGGCGACGCCGACACCGTGATCCATCAGGTATGCGCCGGCGGGCGAGGCCGCCTTGATCGAACCGGCCGGGGAAATGTGGTCGGTGGTGATCTTGTCGCCGAAGAGGCCGAGCACGCGGGCGTTCCTGATGTCCGAAATGCCGGAGCCGGACTTGCCCATGCCGACGAAGTAGGGCGGGTTCTGGACATAGGTCGAGGCGTCATCCCAGGCATAGGTCTGGCCGGCCGGCACCTTGACCGCCTGCCAGTTCTCGTCGCCCTTGAACACGTCGGCATATTTCTTCTCGAAAATGGCGCGGGTGACGTATTGCAGGATGAACTCCTGGATCTCCTTGTTGGAGGGCCAGATGTCCTTCAGGAAGACGTCATTACCGTTCTTGTCCTGGCCGATCGGTTCTTTCGTCAGGTCGATATTGACCGTGCCGGCGAGCGCATAGGCGACGACCAGCGGCGGCGAGGCGAGGTAGTTCGCCTGCACGTCGGGGGAGATGCGGCCCTCGAAGTTGCGGTTGCCGGAGAGCACGCCGGCGGCGATCAGGCCCTTGTCGTTGATCGTCTTCGAGATCGGGGCGTTCAACGGACCGGAATTGCCGATGCAGGTCGTGCAGCCGAAGCCGACGAGGTTGAAGCCGATCTGGTCGAGCTCCTTCTGCAGGCCGGAATTGGCCAGGTATTCGGCGACGACCTGCGATCCCGGAGCGAGCGAGGTCTTGACCCACGGCTTCTGCTTCAGACCGAGCTTGTTGGCGTTGCGGGCAAGCAGGCCGGCTCCGATCAGCACGGACGGGTTCGAGGTGTTGGTGCAGGAGGTGATGGCGGCGATCGCCACGTCGCCATGGCCGAGATCATAGTCCTCGCCCTCGACGGCGTGGCGCTTGTTCAGTTCGGCGGGGTTCTTCTTGTATTCCTTCTCGAAGGCTTCGCGGAATACCGAACCGACCTGCTCGAGTGGCTGGCGGCCTTCCGGACGCTTCGGGCCGGCCATCGATGGCACGACGTCGCCGAGATCGAGTTCCAGCGTGTCGGTGAAGACCGGATCGGGCGAACCGGCGACGCGGAACATGCCCTGGGCCTTCGAATAGGCGTCGACCAGCGCGATGCGGTCGGCGGCGCGGCCGGTCATGTTGAGGTAGTTCAGCGTCTCGCCGTCGACCGGGAAGAAGCCGCAGGTCGCGCCGTATTCCGGGCCCATGTTGCCGATCGTGGCGCGGTCGGCCAGCGTCATGTGCTCGAGGCCGTCGCCGAAGAATTCGACGAACTTGCCGACGACGCCCTTCTTGCGCAGCATCTGGACGACGGTGAGGACGAGGTCGGTCGCGGTGACGCCTTCCTTCATCTTGCCGGTCAGCTTGAAGCCGATGACTTCCGGCAGCAGCATGGAGACCGGCTGGCCGAGCATCGCGGCCTCCGCCTCGATGCCGCCGACGCCCCAGCCGAGAACGCCGAGGCCATTGATCATGGTGGTGTGCGAGTCGGTGCCGACGCAGGTGTCGGGATAGGCGACGGTCTCGCCATTCTCGTCCTTCGTCCAGACCGTCTGGCCGAGATATTCGAGGTTCACCTGGTGGCAGATGCCGGTGCCGGGCGGCACGACGCGGAAGTTCTGGAACGCCTGCTGGCCCCATTTGAGGAAGCGGTAGCGCTCGCCGTTGCGCTGGTATTCGTGCTCGACATTGTGGGCAAACGCCATCGGCGTGCCGAATTCGTCGACGATGACCGAGTGGTCGATGACCAGATCGACGGGAACCAGCGGGTTGATCTTTTCCGGATCGCCGCCGAGCGACACCATCGCGTCACGCATGGCGGCGAGGTCGACCACGGCCGGAACGCCGGTGAAATCCTGCATCAGCACGCGGGCCGGGCGATAGGCGATCTCGTAGCCGGCCGAGCCCTTGTCGGCGAGCCATGCGGCGACGGCCTGGATGTCGGCCCTGGTGACCGAGCGGCCGTCCTCGTTGCGCAGCAGGTTCTCCAGAAGAACCTTCATCGAGTAGGGCAGGCGGGACACGCCCTCGAGGCCGTTCTTCTCGGCCTCGGGCAGGCTGTAATACACATAGTCCTTGCCGCCGACATTGAGCGTCTTGCGGCATTTGAAACTGTCTATCCTGGACACGGTTGTTCACCTTTCGAGTTCGGTTGGCCTTGCAGGGGACGAACTCTTCCGCATGCACACCGTATCGTGCGACCGTGAAGATGCGGGTGCGACCATTTCCGCTGTCCGTCCCTGCCAGACCCCGCGAAGAGGCCCGACATATTCAGGTCGGCTCACAATGTCTGCGCACCGGCCGCTGGTGCGTCGCGCCCGGTATAGATCAGTTCTTTTAGGCTTTCCAGACCGTCGAAAGTCAAAAATCGGCGGGTTATTGCCTCCGGCGCGCAATCCATGCCACATGCCCGCAAAGAAACGGGAAAACGATGAGACTTGTCGTCAGCGACCTCGCCGCAGACCGCGGCTCCGGCCCGATCTTCGAACACGTCTCGTTCGTGCTGGCGGACGGCGAGGGGCTGGTCGTCACCGGGCCCAACGGGGCGGGCAAATCGACGCTTATCCGCGCCATCGCCGGCCTTCTGCGGCCGGCGCATGGCGAGGCGATCATCGAGGATGGCGGCGGCCGCTGGACCGACGTCGGCTCGGCGTCGCATTATCTCGGGCCGTTCAACGCGATGAAGCCGGCGCTGACGGTCGACGAGAACCTCTCCTACTGGCGGTCGTTCGCGGGCGAGGCGGCGGCGAGCATCGGCGAGGCGCTCGCCACAGTCGGGCTGGAGCACGCGCGCGACCTGCCGTTCTCCTATCTGTCGACCGGACAGCGCCGCCGCATCGCAATCGCGAAACTCCTGCTCAACCACCGGCCGGTGTGGCTGCTCGACGAGCCGACCTCGGGCCTCGACGCTGCGTCGGAACTGCATTTCGCGGGCCTGGTGCGCGCCCACATGGCGAAGGGCGGCATCGTCGTCGCCGCGACGCATCTGCCGATCGCGGTGGAGGGGATGAAGCGGCTGACCTTCGGCGGGGCGGAAGCTGCATGATGGCCCTTATCCTCCGCGACATCCGGATCGGCGTGCGCGCCGGCGGGGGGATGCTGATCGGCATCCTGTTCTTTCTCGCCGTCATCACGGTGGTGCCGTTCGGCGTCGGGCCGGATCTCAACCTGCTGGCGCGGATCGGACCGGCGATATTGTGGATCGGCGCGCTGCTTGCCTCGCTGCTCGGCCTCGACCGGCTGTTCCAGGCCGACCGCGAGGACGGCTCGCTCGACCTGATGATCATGGCCGGCCAGGATCATCCGCTGGCGCTGACCGTGTTCGGCAAATGCATCGCGCACTGGCTGACAACGGGGCTGCCGCTGGTGGTGATCTCGCCGGCGCTCGGACTGCTGATGAACATGGAGCCGGCGGCGATCGCCGCGACGACCGTCACGTTGCTCGCCGGAACGCCGGCCATCACCTTCATCGGCGCGACCGGGGCGGCGCTGGCGGTGGCGTTGCCGCGCGGCGGGTTGCTGGTCTCGGTTCTGGTGCTGCCCTTCGTCATTCCCGTCCTTATTTTCGGCGTTATGGCGGCCTACGGGGCGGTGGAAGACCCGGCGCCGTTCCTGCAGCCCTTCCTGCTGATGTGCGCCCTGACGATGTTTTTCGCCGCTCTCGGGCCGATCGCGGCCGGCGCGGCGCTGAAAGCCGCGTCCGATTGACCGTGGTCAATTGCGCGGGATGGCCGGACACATTATGGATATCGCATGAGTGAAACGATCGCACCGAGACAGGGCTTCAGCCTGACGGCGCTCGCCAACCCGACGCGCTTTCTTTCCTATTCGGGGAAGATGCTGCCGTGGCTCGGCGGGCTGTCGGCGATCGTCCTGATCGGCGGTCTCTACATGGCCTTCGCCGCGCCCGAAGACTATCAGCAGGGCGAGACCGTGCGCATCATGTATGTGCATGTGCCGTCTGCCTGGCTGTCGATGATGGGCTACATGGTGATGGCCGTCTCGGCGCTCGGCACGCTGATCTGGCGGCATCCGCTCGCCGACGTGTCGATCAAGGCCGCGGCGCCCATCGGCGCCGCCTTCACCTTCCTGGCGCTGGCGACGGGCTCGCTGTGGGGCAAGCCGATGTGGGGCACCTGGTGGGTGTGGGACGCGCGGCTGACCTCGATGTTCGTCCTGTTCCTGATGTATCTGGGCGTAATCGCGCTGCAGCGCGCCATGGACGACCCGGTCAAGGCGGCGCGGCCGGTGGCGATCCTGGTGCTGATCGGCACGATCAACATCCCGATCATCAAGTTCTCGGTCGACTGGTGGAACACGCTGCATCAGCCCGCCGCCGTTTTCCGCATGGACGGCCCGACAATCCATCCGAGCCTGTTGTGGCCGCTGCTGGTCATGGCGATCGGCTTCACGCTTCTGTTCTTCTTCATGCACATGGTCGCGATGCGCACCGAAATCTGGCGCCGCCGGATCGCGACGATGCGGCGCGCCAGCGCGCGTGAAGGGAAAGCCGCGAACAAACCGGTGCTGGCGGAATGACCCACGCGCAATATGTCTTCGTTTCCTACGCGCTGACCGCGATCGTGCTCGCGGGCATCGGGCTGTGGCTTTATGCCGACCGGCGGGCGCGGCTGGCCGAACTCAAGCGGCTGGACGAGAGCGGCGTGCGCCGCCGCTCCGAAAGCTGACCGGCCGCCGATCCACGCAGTCTCCAAACCGTTTCCGGAACCGAAATGACGATCACCAACGAAGACGAACTGAACGGCCTGAAGGAGATCGGCCGGATCGTCGCCAATGC
>JBAQHA010000558.1:0-5903 GCA_049288075.1 Oricola sp. | reverse complement strand
AATTCCTCCAGGTCATGCTTTCGGGACTGGCCACCGGGTCGATCTATGCGTTGGCGGCGATCGGCTTCACCCTGGTCTGGCAGGCCGCGCAAACGGTCAACTTCGCCCAGGGCGAGTTCGTGATGGTGCCGGCATTCTTCGTCCTCATCGGGATGCATTGGCTGGGCATGCCCTTCTATCTGTCGCTAGCTTTCGGGCTCGTGCTGTCGGTCATCATCCTCGGGCTGATCTTCAAGAAGGCCATCGTGGAACCGATGCTGCCGAACGGAGGCTTGTCCCTGATCATCGCGACCATGGCTCTCGGCCTTCTGTTGAAAGAGAGCGTCAAGGAGTTCTATGGCGCCGAGGCGCAGCCGTTCCCCGAGGTTTTTCCGCGCAACACGATCGACGTCTTCGGCGCCGTCGTCTCGCTGCAGGACATCCTCAACCTGCTCGTTTCGTTGTCCGTCGTCGTCGGCTTGACCTTTTTCCTGAATCGGACGCGTACCGGACGCTGCATGCAGGCGACGGCGCAGAACCCGCAGGTCGCCGAGATCCTGGGCGTCAACACGAAGCGCATGGTCCTCTATGCCTTCCTGGTCAACGCGGCGCTCGCCGCGCTCGCTTCGTTCCTGATCACGCCCGTCTATCTTGCGAAGTTCTCCAATGGAGAGACTCTCGGCATGATCGCCTTCATCGCGGCGATCGTCGGCGGCTTTAACCAGATACGCGGCGCACTGGCCGGCGGGCTTCTCATCGGCGTCCTCGATAACCTGACGGCGACCTATGTCACAGCAGAGTATCGCGCGGCACTGCCACTCATCCTGCTCATCATCATCATCCTCGTGCGGCCGCAGGGCCTGCTCGGCACATCCGAGGGAAGGACGGTCTGATGAAGGCGTATCTGAGACCCTTCCTGCTTCTCCTTGGTCTGGCGGCGCTGATCGTCGCGCCGATCGGGCAGGGCAACTACATCATTTATACGTTGAGCGCATGGCTGATCGCATCGATTTCGGCGATGGGACTTAACCTGACGCTCGGTTATGCCGGACAGATATCGCTCGCCCAAGCATCGTTTATGGCCGTCGGCGCCTATATTACCGCGTTGATGACGCTGGCCGGATGGCACTGGCTCATCGCAATGCCAATCTCGATGATCGCCTGTTTCGTTGTCGGAATCGTTGTGGGTTTCCCGGCGTTGCGCGTGCAGGGACATTTCCTGGCATTCGTCACGCTCGCCTTCTCGACCCTAGTGTTCCTCGTGTTGCGCAACGAGGACTGGCTGACGGGTGGCACCTACGGCCTCGTCGGCATGCCACGGCCGGATTTCGGCTTCTTGAACACTAACAAGCAGTTGCCATTCTACTACTTCACCCTGTTCCTGTTTGTGGCCGCCGCGTTGGCGATGTGGTGCGTCGTGCGGTCGCCTTGGGGGCGCGCCTTCAAGGCTTTGCGGGAAAATCCAGTTCGGGCCGAAAGCCTGGGTGTAGACACGCGCCGTATAACCTTGCTGGCTTTCGCGATCGGTTCTGCCTATGCGGGGCTCGCAGGATCGATCACGGCGCCTCTGGTGCAGTTCATCGAACCCGGCTCATTTGCGACTGTCCATTCGCTGCGGCTGCTCCTGATGGTCGTTGTCGGCGGCGCCGGCTTCTTCTTCGGCCCCATGCTCGGCGCTGGCGTCGTGATCCTGCTGCCCGAATTCCTGCGCTTCACCGAGGGTTACTACCTCATCATATATGCGACGACGGTGATCGTGCTGATGGTGTTCTGCCCGTCCGGCCTGATCGGCCTGTCGGGCAAGGTGCGCGACAAACTGTTACCGAAAAAGCGCGTTCGCGGCGACATGAAGCAGGGGGCACAACTATGACCGACCCGGCACAAAGCGTTCTCGCGGTCCGCAAGATCTCCAAGACCTTTGGTGCAATCCGCGCTGTACGCGACGTCAGTTTCGATGTTCGCAGGGGGGAGATCCTTGGCCTGATCGGGCCGAACGGTTCCGGCAAGTCGACCCTGTTCAACTGCATCCTCGGCCAGTTGACGCCCGATGAGGGAACCGTGCATGTCAACGGCGTCTCCGTTTCGGGTAGTCGGGCCTGCGACCTAAACAAGCTCGGCGTGGGAAGGACTTTCCAACAGCTCTCGGTCTTTCCGCAGATGACTGTGCTCGACAACATCATCCTTGCCGGACAGGAGCATCATAGCAGCATGTTGTCGCGCCTGTTCGGCAGGCCCGATGCCGGGCTGACTGGCGAAGCAGAGCAGATGATCGACTTCTTCCGTCTCGGTCATTTGCGCGACGAACTCGCCGGCTCCTTGTCCTACGGCCAACAAAAACTGCTCGACGCCGCGATGGCTTTCATGGCTGGCCCCGGTCTCGTGCTGCTCGACGAGCCGGCCGGCGGCGTCAACCTCACGATGCTCGGCAGCCTCAAGGAGCGGTTGCAGACCTACAACGCCGAACATGGCACGACGTTCGTCGTCATCGAACACAATATGGAGTTCGTGATGGCGCTGTGCTCCCGCATCATCGTGCTCGCCGAGGGCCAGATCATCGCCGAGGGTGCGCCCGAAGCGATCCGCTCCAATCAACAAGTCATCGACGCCTATCTCGGAGGATGAAGATGCTCGAGCTGAAAGACATCTATGGCGGCTACGGCAAGATCACGATCCTCAACGGAACCAGTTTCAGCATACCTCCTGCCTCCATCACCACGGTGATCGGGCCGAATGGCGCCGGGAAATCAACCGTGTTCAAGGCTATTTTCGGTCTTCTGAACATCCAATCCGGCCAGATACTGCTCAACGGAGAGGATGTGACCCGCTTCACTCCGGCCCAGATGATCGCTCGCGGCGTGACCTATGTACCGCAGGGTCGCAACGTGATCCCGCAATTGTCCGTCTGGCACAATCTGGAACTGGGGGGCATCACGGCGCATGACCAACACAAGGTGCGCAAGCGCATGGAACAGGTTATGGACCAGTTCCCGATATTACGCGAACGCCGCAACCAGAAGGCGATCGAGCTCTCCGGCGGTCAGCAGAAACAGCTGGAAATTGCCCGTGCCCTGCTGCTCGATCCGAAACTAATCCTGATCGACGAGCCGTCCATCGGCCTGTCGCCGAACCTCGTCCAGGAAGTCTTCCGCACGCTGATCCGGCTGCGCGACAACGGCGTCACCATCCTGATGGTCGAGCAAAACGCCAAGAGCGCGCTTGCCATGTCGGACGACGGCATCGTACTCGAACTCGGCCAGACCCGGATGCACGACAAGGCCGCGAACCTTCTCGCCGATCCCCGCGTTGGACGCCTCTTCCTCGGCGGACACATAGAGGAGGAGCCGGTGTGAGCGCGATCTACGTCCTGAACGGCCCAAATCTCAATCGCCTGGGCACCCGCGAACCCGAAATCTATGGCTCGGTCACACTGGCCGAGATCGAGAAATGGTGTCGCGAGACATCTGGTCGCGACATCGTATTCAGGCAATCCAATTTTGAGGGCGAGATCGTCACATGGATACACGAGGCGATCGACGCGGACGCGCCGGGGCTTGTCATCAATCCGGCAGGGCTGACTTTCAGCTCCATACCGATCGTCGATGCCCTGAAGATGTTTCCGGAGCCGATAATCGAGCTTCACATCTCCAACATCCACCGACGCGAGGCGATGTATCACAATTCCCTCGTGTCGAAGGTTGCGACCGCAGTAATCGCCGGACTTGGCCCGAAAGGTTACATCACCGCGTTGCGAGCGCTGGAAGATCTGATCGGGGTCTGAGTTTTCGCCACCTATTCGTCAGGCGCGGAAGCGTCGCCGAAATCGCCGAATGCCGTCCAACCGCCGTCCACGCTGAGGACGGAACCGGTGATATATCGTGCCGCAGGCGATGCCAGGAAAACGATTGCCTCGGCGATTTCCTCGGGTTCGGCAAGGCGTCCCATCGGAATGCGCCTGGCGATCCGGGCGCGGTCGATACGGCCGTCGGCTTCCAGCTTTCGGACCAGTTCCGTCGCCGTATAGCCTGGCGCAACCGCGTTGACCCGGATGCCGAGGCCCGCCCATTCGCACGCCATCGACTTCGTCATCTGGGCGATGCCGGCCTTGGCCGCACCGTAGGCGTTGCGCCGAGGGAGACCGGAAATACCGGCAATTGAGGACAGGTTGACGATAGCGCCTCCGCCGCCGTCACACATGGCCGGGACTGCTGCCTGGGACAGGAGGAATGTTCCGGTCAGGTGAACATCCAGTACCTTTCGGAAATGACCCAATTCCTGTTCGAGCGTCGGTAGGTGGTTGTCGCCGATGCCGGCATTGTTAACGAGGACATCGAGCCGGCCCATCCAGTCGAGCGTTGTCGCAATGGCGTCCCGTGCATCCTCTGCGCTGGTCACATCGATCTGCAGGCTCGTTTCACCGGCATTGAAGTTCACCGCATCCGCCGCGGCGTCCGCGTCGAGATCGGCAATGACGACGCGGTATCCTTTCGCGGTGAACAACTTTGCAGTCGCCAGTCCAATACCGCGGGCGCTGCCTGTGACCAATGCGACCGGTGCGGTCATCAGTTGCCGTCTCCGAATCCCGGCCTTGGTACGAGGCTCATGAGCGTTTGTGACAGGCCGCCGTCAACGACGAGGTCCTGACCGTTGACATAGCCGGCGCGCGGCGAGGCGAGGAAAGCGACGGCGTTGCCGATATCTTCAGGCCGGCCGATGCGCCGAGACGGAACCATGGCCGCGCGTTTCTCCTTGATACCGGGCACCTGATAGAATGGCTCGCTGAGCGGCGTGCGGACGAGCCCGGGACTGACCGAATTGGAGCGTACGCCGCGCGGGCCCCATTCGAAGGCAAGCTGGCGCGACAGCATCGCCACGCCGGCCTTGCCCGGGGAATAGGAGTTCGAGAAGGGCTGCGGTTGGGTAGCCGCGATAGATGCTATGTGAACCAGCGCGCCGCTGCCGCGCGCCAGCATCGCTCGTCCGAAGGTCTGGGCACAGATTAGGCAACCGGTCAGGTTGACGCGCAACATCGTGTCCCAATCCTCCGGATCGACATCCTCCAGCGCGCCGGGCTTGAGGAAGCCGGCGTTGTTGACGAGTATGTCGCACGGGCCGAGCCTCGCTTCGAGCGACGCATTGGCGGCCTCGACGGCCTCCGTGTTTCCGACGTCGCAACCGAGTCCGATCGCATCGCCGCCGAGTTCGGCGGCATATTCCTCGGCGCGCGTCAGTTCGCGCTCCAGGACGGCAACGTGCGCACCCGCTTCGTGAAATACGCTGCCGATCGCCCGCCCGATGCCGCCCGCGCCGCCCGTCACGACGGTGACCTTGCCCTCGAGTTGCAGCCAACCGCTCATGCCTTTCCACCTTTCTGGCTAACCGGAATGCCCGCCAGATGGCGCCCGGTGATGTAGCCGAATGTCATTGCCGGACCGAGCGTGATGCCGGCGCCGGGGTAATTGCCGCCCATGATCGAGGCGCGGTCATTGCCTACCGCGTAGAGGCCGGAAATGGGGGTGCCGTTCCGGTCGATGACCTGGCCTTCCACGGTCGTCGTGATACCGTCGAAAGTGCCGAGATCGCCCATGATGATTTTCAGCGCATAGAACGGACCGCGCTCTACGGGGCCCACGCAGGGATTGGGCTTGTGGTCCGGATCGGCGAGGTAACGGTTGAAAGACGTCTCGCCGCGGTGGAAAGCCGGGTCATTCCCGTTTCGCGCGTCTCTGTTGTAGTCGGCGACGGTCCTTTCCAGCCCGTCCGTGTCAATGCCGGTGGCTTCCGCCAGTTCTCGCAGGGTTCGGCCCGACTTGAGATAGCCGTTGCTTACAAACCGCGCGATGGGGATGGGGGCGGGCTTGGCATAGCCGAGCCCGTATTTCCTGACCGTCGGATGGTCGCAGATTAGCCAGGCGGCGGTCTCTGTC
>JBAQHA010000557.1:0-3001 GCA_049288075.1 Oricola sp. | reverse complement strand
GTGCTCTTGCGCATCGCCTTCATTATCGGGCTTTTTTCGATATATCCCATTTCGTCGTATTTGGACGTCAATTCGGGAGGCCAGTTGCCGACGATGGCGACCGTCGATAGTTTCCGGTCATCCGGTCCCGGCATCCGCCCAATCGTGAAGTGGTCGAACCCGTGTTCCTTCGCGAACTCGCGAACGAGCCGGAGAATATCGTAGCTCGTGTTGCAAGCAGCTATTCTGTCAATGAAACCGGTCTGGGAGGAATTCGGGGCAGGGGCGTTTATGTGCGCCATTGTTGGTCTTTTTTCCATATGCGCGATGCGACGCGATTCCTTGGAATGCGAAGCATCGACGAGGGGAACTGCAAAAGGTTGCCCTGCCTCTCGCGTGCAGCCGCTTCCCGACAAATGCCCAAAGGCGGCTAACACCGCATGAACATAGACAAATCGGGATAGGAAATACAGAACAACAATGTGCTGCGCGGCTAGTTTTCGATCGTGTCGAATTCAAGGCCGGCGAAATTCCCGCGGCGCCAGCGGCATGTTGCGCGCCTGTTCAAGCCGATTCCCGAAACAGAAATTTCGAACCGGGTGGGCAACCATTCGTTCTCGGGAATCTGCAGACGCGCGCCATTCGGCGAAATGTCCTTGATGATCGCCTGCAGCGCGACCGAGGCGCCAATTCGGATTTCAGCCAGATGCGAGCACGGTGCCCGTTCGACGGACCGCCGCTCAGCGGGCATACTGTCCCGTTTCATGCCAAACCCAAAAGATTCCAATCCCGGCATTATAGAAACACCGAAAGGTCGAAATGGGAATCCGCGCATTTACACTGGTGACTTTGCGGGAGGCGCTCGGTTTTATTCTGTTAATAAATCCGCTTTGTCCAGGAGCGCCAAGAAATCGTTGCCCATATGCACGGGAACCGGAAATCGGGAGGTATTTCGCCACTCGCGTTTGACGAGGATGACCTATCCTTTGTGTCCTGCATTTCTGTCGTGGCACGCCTCGCGGAGCCTGGGCGCCGGTCGCCGCGACACCGATCGCCCGATAGGCGCCCGGACTTCCGATCCACCCTTGCCGGTCGCATCCGAGGGCGCATATCGGGGCAAAAAAATCTTCCGAATTCCTGTGGAAAATCTCGATCGCCTGACGATTACGGAGCGAAATCGCTGCCTGCGCGCGGGAAAAATGCGCTGGCCCGTCGCGACACCGGTTTAGATCGGGAAAGCCACGCCGGTCAGGCGGGAAAGGAATTGGTCGGAGTGGCAGGATTTGAACCTGCGACCCCCTCGTCCCGAACGAGGTGCGCTACCAGGCTGCGCTACACTCCGCGACCAAACGGAAGCGGTCTATAACGCCCGATACCTGATCTCGCAAGTACGACTCTCCAAATTTATGCGTCGGGCGCGAACGCTTGCCGACCGGCGCGGAAGATGGCACGACAGGCCAGGTCACGGCCGCCTGTCGGCTGTGTATTGAGGCGAGCAGTTCGACCGGGACATTGACGATGAAACCACGCGCAGATCTGTACCCCAACTCATTCGATTTCGAGACGCAGGCGCTCGTCAAGCCGACCGGATTTCGCGAGTATGACGCGCGCTGGTGGTTCGGGCATCCGGCGTCCTCCAAGGCGCCGGAACTGAACCTGCTTGGCGTGCAGGCGCTCGGCATGGGTCTCGGTACATTGATCCGCCGCCTCGGCGCAGGGCGGAAGATCGTCGTCGGCCATGACTTCCGTTTCTACTCCCTGTCGATCAAGCTGGCGCTCGCGCAGGGGCTGATGGCCGCTGGCGCGGATGTGAAGGATATCGGTCTGGCCTTGTCGCCCATGGCCTACTTCGCCCAGTTCGCGCTCGACGTTCCCTCGGTCGCGATGGTCACGGCGTCGCACAACGAGAATGGCTGGACCGGCGTGAAGATGGGTTGCCAGCGGCCGCTGACCTTCGGTCCGGAGGAAATGGGCCAGTTGCGCGATATCGTGCTCGCCGGCGATTTCGACCTTGTTGGCGGCGGCTCATACGAGGCCATCGCGGACTTCCGGAATCAATATCTTGGCGATCTGGTTCAGGGCGTTGAAATCAAACGCAAACTCAAGGTAGTGGCGGCCTGCGGCAACGGCACGGCCGGGGCGTTCGCGCCGGAGATGCTGGAGCGCATCGGTTGCGAGGTGATCCCGCTCGATACCGAACTGGACTATACCTTCCCGCGCTACAATCCGAATCCGGAAGACATGGAGATGCTCCATGCGATCCGCGACAAGGTACTGGAAACCGGCGCCGATGTCGGTCTCGGTTTCGATGGTGACGGCGACCGATGCGGTGTGGTCGACAACGAGGGCAACGAAATCTTCGCCGACAAGGTCGGCGTCATGCTCGCGCGCGACATCTCCTCGCTGCACAAGGATGCCAAATTCGTCGTCGACGTGAAGTCGACCGGCCTGTTCATGACCGATCCGGTTCTGCAGGCAAACGGCGCGACCACCGATTACTGGAAGACCGGCCATTCCTATATCAAGCGCCGCGTGACCGAGCTCGGCGCCGTCGCCGGCTTCGAGAAGTCCGGTCACTTCTTCTTCAACGCGCCGATCGGGCGCGGTTACGACGACGGCCTGGTGACGGCGATTGCGGTCTGCCGGATGCTCGACCGCAATCCCGGCAAGTCCATGGCTGACCTCTATCGCGCCCTGCCGCTGACTTTTGGCTCGCCGACCATGTCGCCGCATTGCGACGACGAGGTGAAATACGGCGTCATCGACCGGGTGGTGGAGCGGTTCACGGCGATGAAGGCGGCCGGCGAGACGGTTGCCGGCCATCCCATCGCCGACCTCGTCACGGTGAACGGAATCCGCGTCGTCGCCGACGACGGCACCTGGGGGCTCGTGCGTGCCTCCTCAAACAAACCCGAGCTCGTCGTCGTTGTCGAAAGCCCGGTCTCGGAGGAACGCAAGCTTGCGATGTTCCGCGCCGTCGATGCGATCCTGCGTGAGAACAGCGAAGTCGGCGTCTACAACC
>JBAQHA010000556.1:0-2298 GCA_049288075.1 Oricola sp. | reverse complement strand
ACCGCGATGAGCGCCGCGCATGATCTTCAGGCGGCGATCGTCGCCGCGCTGCGCGCCGATGCCGGGTTGCTGGCGCTGACCGGCGCCGAGGACCGCATTCTCGACCGCGTCCCGCTGGAGCGGGGTCTCCCTTTCGTCGTCATCGGCCGGACCTCGGCGCAGGACTGGAGCACCGACGACGGCGCGGGCGAGGAGCATCTGGTGACGATCCGCTGCTGGTCGCGGGCGACAGGCCGGACCGAAGTCCTCGCGATGGCGGAACGCGTGACGGCGGCGCTGTCCGGGCTTTCGGGCGTCCATGGCGGCACGCGGATCGTGTCGTTTGAGCCGGTGTCGTCCGATCACGGCTTCGAGCCGGCCGACCGCGCCTGGCGCGCAGCATCGCGGTTCCGGGCGCTGAGCGAACCGGCCTGAATTCCATTCCAATTCAAGACAAGGAGGCGGCGGCGATGGCATCGCAACGCGGCAAGGATATGCTTTTGAAATTCTTCGACGGCGCGGGCTTCGTCACCGTCGCCGGGCTGCGCACCAAGCGCATCGGTTTCAATGCCCAGGCCGTCGACATCACGGACTCGCAGTCGGCCGGGCGCTGGCGCGAACTGCTCGACGGCGCGGGCATCCAGCGCGCGTCCGTCTCGGCGTCCGGCATCTTCAAGGACGCTGCCTCCGACGAACTGGTGCGCACCGCGTTCTTCGCGGGCGCGGTGACGACTTGTCAGCTGGTGATCCCGGATTTCGGCACGATCGAGGGCGGCTTCCAGATCACCTCGCTCGACTATGCGGGCAACCACGACGGCGAGGTGACCTTCGATATCGCGCTGGAATCGGGTTCCGCGCTGACCTTCGGAGCGGCCTGATGCTGATTAACCGCAAGCGGGGCGAGATCGCCGCCGAACTCGGCGGCAAGGAGCGCGCGCTCTGCCTGACGCTCGGCGCGCTCGCCGAACTGGAAGGCCATTTCGGCGCCGAGGACCTGGCCGCACTGACGCAGCGGTTCTCGTCGGGCAGGCTCTCGGCGGGCGACCTGCTGACGATCATCCATGCGGGCCTCAAGGGCGCGGGCCACACGTTTACCCGCGACGAGGTGGCCGAGATGCAGGCGCAAGGCGGCGCGGCCGGCTATGCGCGCATCGTCTCCGAACTGTTGCAGGCGACGTTCGGCGGCGATGGTTGAGAAATTCCCCTGGGAAGCGGCGATGGCCTTCGGCTTCAGGGCAATGCGGCTCACGCCGGCGGAATTCTGGGCGATGACGCCGAGGGAACTGGCGGCCGCGATGCGGGCCTTCGGCCATGGCATGCATGCGCCGCCGGGGAGGGAAGAGATGGAGGCGATGATAAAGTCGTTTCCGGACGGAAAGGATTCCAATCATGGATGAGGAACTGACAATCGCCATCCAGGCCGATACGACCGGCTTCGAGACGGCGCTGAAGTCGCTCGAACGGCAGGCGTCGTCCTTTGGCACGACGCTGACCGGCGCGCTGAAGGGCGCGGTGACCTCCGGCAAGTCACTTGAGGACACGCTGCGCTCTATCGGCCAGAACCTGGCGACGAACGTGCTGAATGCCGGGCTTTCGCCCTTGCAGGGATTGCTGAACGGCTTTGCCGCGCGGGCGTTTGCCGGAATTTCGGGCGCGCTGCCCTTCGCGCAGGGCGGTGTCGTCGGTGCGAATGCGATGTTCGCCGGCGGCGGCGTGCTGGCGTCGCCGGCTTATTTCCCGCTATCGGGCGGCCGCACTGGTCTTGCCGGCGAGGCGGGGCCGGAGGCGATCCTTCCGCTCAGGCGCGGGGCGGACGGGACACTCGGCGTCGCGACCGACGGCGGCGGCGCCCCGGTGAGCATCCACGTCTCGATCAGCACGCCGGATGCCAATTCCTTTCGCAAGTCGGAGGCGCAGGTTTCCGCCGCGCTGGCCCGCGCCGTGGCACGGGGAAGACGGGCGAACTGAGGACAGATCATGAGCTTTCACGACGTGGTTTTCCCGTCGCGCCTCGCCTTCGGCGCGAGCGGCGGGCCGGAGCGGCATGTCGAGATCGTGCGGCTGGCCAACGGTCTCGAGCAGCGCAATGGGCGCTGGTCGCGGTCGCGGCGCAGATACGCGATCTCGACCGGAATCAAATCCTTGGCCGATCTGCATAACCTGTTGCAGTTCTTCGAGGATCGCGGCGGGCCGCTGAACGGGTTCCGCTTCCTCGATCCTGTCGATCACGCCTCCGCGCCGCCGGGCGAAACGGTGACGCCGACGGACAGGACGATCGGCGCGGGCGACGGCGCGGCGACGCAATTCCAACTGGCGCTG
>JBAQHA010000555.1:0-4813 GCA_049288075.1 Oricola sp. | reverse complement strand
CCCTGGTAGGAGGTGAATACCGCCGCGTCGATGTCCTTGGCGGCCAGATGTGCGCGCATGGCGTTCTGCCGCCGGTTCATTTCGGCGTCGGAGAAGGGCGACCATTCCTTGTCGCCGTTCTTCCACTGGAAGACATGCAGCATGTCTTCGGTGCTGATATTGATCGTCATTTTGGAGGATCGCTTCGTTGGGCCTGATGGCCCGCGACCCTATTGCCGCGAACGTTGGCCGAACCGGGAAGTGAAACCGGCGAAGCGAATATTACGCGATCGCGCGCGCAAGGAAATACGCATCAGGTGACATTGGCTTGCGTGATTGCGACGTGCGCGCAAAAGCCGTCAGCCCGGCGTCATGCCGCGCAGCCGCTCCGAGCGCCGGCGCAGCAGTTCCAGCACCGTCAGAAGCGCGATCGAAATCGCCACCAGGATCGTCGCCACGGCGAGGATCGTCGGCGATATCTGTTCGCGCAGGCCCGTGAACATCTGCCACGGCAGCGTCTTCTGCGCCGCCGAGCCGACGAACAGAACGACCACCACCTCGTCGAAGGAGGTGATGAAGGCGAACAGCGCGCCCGAGATCACGCCCGGCAGAATCAGCGGCATCTGCACCGAAAAGAAGGTGCGCACCGGGTCGGCCCCCATCGAGGCGGCGGCCCGCGTCAGCGACCGGTCGAAGCCGACCAGAGTCGCCGTCACCGTGATGATGACGAAGGGCGTTCCGAGCGCGGCATGCGCCATCACCACGCCGAGCGTGGTGCCCTGCAGGCCTATGCGCGAATAGAAGAAATACATTCCCGCCGCCGAGATGATCAGCGGCACGATCATCGGCGAGATCAGAATCGCCATGATCGCCGACCGGAACGGCACGTGGCTCTGGGAGAGCCCGATCGCCGCCAGCGTGCCCAGCACGGTGGCCATGATCGTCGCCGCCGGCGCGATCTTCACCGAATTCCACAAGGCCTGCTGCCAGTCCGGATTGGTGAAGAAGTCCGCATAATGCTTGAGCGAATAGCCGTCCGGATCGAGCGCCAGCATCTTCGGCGTGAAGGTGAAGAAATTCTCCGCGTTGAACGACAGCGGCATGATCACGATGATCGGGAAGATCAGGAAAAAGAAGATCAGCCCGCAGATGACGCGGAAGGCGTAGTGCCAGGTCTTCTGGGCGGGCGAGGCATAGGGCGGCAGCGCGGACATGGTCTTTCTCCTATCCGAGCTTCACGTTGTCGATGCCGACGATCTTGTCGTAGACGTAGAACAGCAGCATCACCAGCCCGAGCAGGATCGTGCCGAGCGCGGCCGCCAGTCCCCAGTTCAGCGACGTCGAGATGTGGTAGGCGATGCGGTTCGAGATGAACGTGCCGCTCGTGCCGCCGACCAGTTCCGGCGTGATGTAGTAGCCGATCGACAGGATGAAGACGAGGATCGCGCCCGCGCCGATGCCCGGCACCGTCTGCGGGAAATAGACCCGCCAGAACGCCGTCCAATCGGTGGCGCCGAGGCTCTTGGCCGCGCGGACATAGGAGGGTGAGATCGTCTTCATCACCGAGAACAGCGGAAGGATCATGAATGGCAGCAGGATATGCGTCATCGCGATGATGGTGCCGGTCTGGTTGTTGATCAGTTCCAGCCGGTTGCTCGAGTTGACGATGCCGAGCCAGACCAGCGTGTCGTTGATGACGCCCTGCTGCTGCAGCAGCACCTTCCAGGCGGATGTGCGCACCAGCAGCGATGTCCAGAACGGCAGCAGCACAAGGATCATCAGCATGTTGGATGTGCGCAGCGGCAGGTTGGCGAGCAGGAAGGCGATCGGATAGCCGAGCAGCAGGCACGAGACGGTGATGACGATCGACAGGAACATCGTGCGCCCGAACAGGAACAGGTAGATACGTTCCTTTTCCGGCAGCAGCTCGATCCCGTCCGCCGTGCGGTGCGCGTCGACGGCGGCAAGGAAATAGCCGTCCGTCAGCGCCGGGGTCGCGCGCTTGATGACGGCCCATGTCTCGACATCTCCCCACTCGCTGTCGATCTTGGTGAAGGCCTCCCTGTAGGGCGGTTCCATGGTGGTCGCCGGCCGTCCCGACTTGCGGAACAGGCCGGACATGCCGGGATTGTCGTAGTTCAGGCGCAGGCCGAGCCGCGTATAGGTCTTGTTCGCGAACGCTTCGACGAAATCCTCGTGGAAGGCGGCGAAGACCTCTTCACTCGGCGGCTCGCCGGAAGCCGGGTCCCAGTCCTTCAGCGCCACCACGGTGCGCGGAATCGTGTCCTGGACGATGCCGTTCTCGACCGAGCGGAACAGCATGTCGGCTATCGGCAGGATGAAGGTGAGGATGACGAACAGCAGAAGCGGCAGGATGAGCGTGAAGCTGCGCAGCTTTTCTCGCCTCAGCGCCCGGGCGAGCCTTTGCTTCAGAGGCGTTCCGTCGGCCGCGCGCATGATCCCGTCGGACGGCGCGTTCATCGGGTCGGTCGTCATGCTGCTCATCGAATGTCCCGCTGGCTGATCGGACAGGTGCGGCGGCGGACCGCCGCACCCTTGTTGCATTCAGGACTTACTTCGCGAGCCAGGCCTGGAACTTCGCATCGACGTCGTCGGCGTAGCTCGACCACCATCCGATGTTGTTGACGATGTACGTCTTCATGTTTGCCGGATCGGTCGGCATGTGCGGAGCCATGTCGACGCCGAGTTCCTCATGCTTGCCGACGAGCGGAGCGGACGAAGCGCGGGCCGGGCCGTACGAGATGTACTTGGCCTGGTCTGCGAGACGCTGCGTGTCGGTGGCGAAATGCAGGAAGTGCTTGACGCGGTTCAGACGGTCTTCCGGCAGGCCGGCCGGGACGATCCAGCCGTCGTAGTCGAAGACTTCATAGTCCCAAAGCATGGCGACCGGTTGCTTCTGCTCGACGATCACCGAGAACAGGCGGCCGTTGTAGGTCGAGCCCATCACGACTTCCTTGTCGGCGAGAAGCTGCGGCGTATCGGCGCCTGCCGACCACCAGACCACGTCCTTCTTGATCGTGTCCAGCTTGGCGAGAGCGCGATCGATGCCCTCGTCGGTCTCCATGACCGTGTAGAGGTCTTCCTTGGCGACGCCGTCGCAGATCAGCGCCCATTCGATGTTCTTCTTCGGGCGCTTCTCGAGCGAGCGCTTGCCCGGGAACTTCTCGGTGTCGAACACGTCGCAGATCGAAGTCGGCACCGCGCCGTTCCACTCGGCGACGTCCGTGCGATAGCCGAAGGTCGTCGAGAACACGATCTGCGGGATGAAGCAGGGCGACACGAGCGATTCACCGAAGTCCTTCGAGGCCGGCGTGCCGTCCGGAGCCGGAGCGAGCAGTTCGTCGGCATTGATTTCCATCGCCAGGCCCTCGTCGCAGAGGCGCACGGCGTCGGGGCCTTCCACGTCGACCAGATCCCAGGTGATGTTCTTGGCTTCGTTCATCGCGCGCAGCTTGGCGACGGCCTCGTTGGAGGATTCGTCGTAGATGAACTTGGTTCCGGTAATTGCTGCATACGGATCCGAGTAGGCTTTCACCTGCGAGTTCTGGTAGGCGCCGCCCCAGGAGACGACGGTCATGGAGTCGGAGCAGTTGTCGCACTGCGGCAAATCTTGCGAAATGGCCGGTGCTGCGAAGGCGAAGCCTGCGGCGGTCGCCAGAAGCATAAGTCTAAGTTTCATCACTTTCTCCCTTTCGATAAGGCCGGACGGGAGATGCTGCCCGTCACAACCATGCCTGCCGGCGGACCTTGGTCCCCGGCAAATTCCTGCATCATGCGACGGCGTCGAGCGCCTTGCAGTCCGATGCTGCCCAACCGATCTTGACGATATCGCCCTCGGCGATCTTGCGGCGCTCGCCGCGATTGCGCACCTTGACGACGAACTCGTCGTTGCCGGCCACGTTCATCCGCACGCGGATGTGATCGCCGAGATAGATCAGTTCCTCGATCTTGCCGTCGATCATGTTGTCCATCGGTTTTTCCGGCTGCAACTCGACGCGCTCCGGCCGAAGCGACAGCGTCGTCTTCGATCCGACGCCGGAAATGTTGACCGGATCCGCCCTGAGCCTGACGCCGCCAGGCACGTCCACCGCGCACACCGCGCCGTTCACTTCGGTCACGGTGCCGTTCAGCTTGTTGTTCTCGCCGATGAACTGGGCGACGAAGGAGTTCTGCGGGCTTTCGTAGAGTATGTCGGGCGCGGACAGTTGCTGGATGACGCCGTCGTTGAACACGGCGACCCGGTCCGACATCGTCAGCGCCTCGGTCTGGTCGTGCGTCACATAGACGATCGTCACGCCGAGATTGTCGTGGATGTGCTTGATCTCGTATTGCATCTGCTCGCGCAATTGCTTGTCGAGCGCGCCGAGCGGTTCGTCCATCAACACCAGTTCCGGATCGAACACCAGCGCGCGGGCGACCGCCACGCGCTGCTGCTGGCCGCCGGACAACTGCGCCGGCCGCCGCGAGCCGAACGCGCCGAGTTCCACCATTTCCAGCGCCCGCTTGATGCGCGTCTGCTGCTCGGCCTTGGTCACGCCGCGCACCTGCAGCGGAAAGGCGAGGTTCTCGGCCACCGTCATGTGCGGGAACAGCGCGTAGTTCTGGAACACCATGCCGATGCCGCGCTTGTGCGGCGGCACATTGTTGATCGGCCGGTCATTGAGGAAGATTTCGCCGTGGGTGGCGGGCTCGAAGCCGGCCAGCATCATCAGGCAGGTTGTCTTGCCGGAACCCGAGGGCCCCAGCATCGTCAGGAATTCGCCGCGGGCGATGTCCAGATTAAGATTTTTGACGACCAGCGTTTCACCATCGT
>JBAQHA010000554.1:0-2048 GCA_049288075.1 Oricola sp. | reverse complement strand
GCTTTATTGCGGCCCTCGACCAGTCGGGCGGTTCGACCCCGAAGGCGCTCAAGCTTTACGGCGTCCCGGAAAGCGCCTGGTCGACCGACGAGGAGATGTTCGATCTCGTTCACCGGATGCGCACGCGGATCATCAAGTCGCCCGCCTTCACCGGCGACAAGGTGATGGGCGCGATCCTCTTCGAGCAGACCATGGACCGCGATATCGACGGCATTCCGACGGCGCAGTATCTGTGGGAAAAGCGCGGCGTCGTGCCCTTCCTGAAGGTTGACAAGGGCCTTGCCGAGGAGAAGGACGGCGTCCGCCTGATGAAGCCGATGCCGGGCCTCGACGCACTGCTCGAGCGCGCGGTTTCCAAGGGCGTCTTCGGCACCAAGATGCGCTCGGTCGTCGACGCCGCCAACCCGAAGGGCATTGCCGCCATCGTCGACCAGCAGTTCGAGGTCGGCAAGCAGATCCTGTCGCACGGCCTGATGCCGATCATCGAGCCGGAAGTGACGATCTCCATCGCCGACAAGGCCGAGGCCGAGGACATCCTTCTCGCCGAGATCACCAAGCACCTCGACACGCTTGCCCCCGGCCAGCAGGTCATGCTGAAGCTGACCCTGCCGACCAGGGCCAACCTCTACAAACCGCTCGTCGACGACCCGCGCGTCATGCGCGTCGTCGCCCTGTCCGGTGGCTATTCCCGCGACGAGGCCAACAGGCTTCTGGCGCAGAACACCGGCGTCATCGCCTCCTTCTCGCGCGCCCTGACCGAGGGCCTGTCGGCCGGCCAGAGCGACGCGGAGTTCGACGCCATGCTGGGCGGGGCCATCGACAGCATTTTCGAGGCCTCGCGGGCGGGCTGATTCGGTGACCGCAAGTGACACGGCCTTTCACGGCCCTGTCATATTGCTGAGACCTCGCGGAGGTCTATATGATCCCGTGGCGCATCGCGCCGCGGGTTTTCGAAAATGCCGGGAATTGCCTCGACCATGCTCTCCAAGGCGCTGTTCAGCTGGATCGCCCTGCCCGTCTATGTGGCGCAAGGCGTGTCGGTGCGCCTGAAGATCGAGCGCCTGCATCCGGCGATCGTGCCGCATGAGGGCCGTTTCGACGGCGCCGGCAAGGAGATCCGCCTGCTGGTGGCGGGCGATTCCTCCGTCGCCGCCGTCGGCATGACGCGCGTCGAGGACACGCTCGCCTGGAACCACGCCCGCATCGTCGCCGAGCGCACCGGCCGCCCGGTCTGCTGGCGCGCCGCCGGCGCAAATTCCGCCACCTCGGCCGACCTGCGTGATCACGTCATCCCGCATGTCGAGAACCGTGACTTCACCCATGTCGTGCTCGCCGTCGGCACCAACGACATGAAGAATTTCCACGTCGTGCGCCGCTTCAAGCGCCAGTTCGGCACGCTGCTCTACGCCGTGCGCACGCGCTTTCCCCATGCCCGCGTCGTCTGGTCGCCGGTCGCCGACATGACGCGCATTCCGGCATTGCCCCGCGCGCTCGGCAGGATCCTGCAGATGCGCGCCGAACTGATCAACGCCATGGGCATGCGCCTGTGCGAGGAGCGCGGCGCGATCGCCGCCGAACCGGTGCCTATCCACGGGCCGCAGGGTTTTGCCCGCGACGGTTTCCACGCCGGTCCGTCCGGTTACCGGAGCTGGGCTGAGCACCTCGCCTTCTATGTCGTCGCCGACGCCGACGCGGGCAACGTCCTAAAGCTGGAGCGCGCTGACGATAACGATCAAGGCAAAACCCGCCAGCGGCAGTTTCCAGAAGTCGCCGCGTCGTCTTAGCCCCGGCACGCCGAGCGGCTTGATGATCTGGACGATCATCGCCAGCACCACGAACACGGACAGCAGTTTTGTGATCACGTTTTTTCCCGTGCCGCCTGCGCGGCTTTGCCGCGCTTAGGCATAAGTTACATGGACGATTATCATCGGTTCTGGCAGGAATGAACCGAAATCCGGCGTCAGTCCGGAGAAGTTGGTTTGCATCGTGGGAGGAGCGTCGCGCCATGACGGACACGGCTATCGGCGAAACATCGCGTTATCATGGAG
>JBAQHA010000553.1:0-7017 GCA_049288075.1 Oricola sp. | reverse complement strand
GTGCATGCCGAAGGTCATCTGATGGTGATGATACCTGCGGTGGATCGGCTCGCGCTTGATGTAGTCGAGCGTGTCGTTCATCCAGCCCATGTTCCACTTGTAGCCGAAACCGAGACCGCCGGTGTCGACAGCGCGCGAGACCCCGGGAAAACTGGTGCTTTCCTCGGCGACCGTCATAATGCCGCCGACCTCGCCATAGACCGTGGAATTCATGCGCTGGAGCATGGAGATGGCTTCGAGGTTCTCGCGGCCGCCGTGGATATTGGGAACCCACTCGCCTTCGTTGCGCGAATAGTCGCGGTAAAGCATCGAAGCGACGGCATCCACGCGCAGGCCATCGACGTGAAACTCCTCCAGCCAGTAGAGCGCGTTGGAGATCAGAAAATTGGCGACCTCGGTGCGGCCGAAATTGTAGATCAGCGTGTTCCAGTCGCGATGAAAGCCCTCGCGCGGATCGGCATGTTCATAGAGCGCCGTGCCGTCGAAACGGGCGAGGCCGTGCGCATCGGTCGGGAAGTGACCCGGCACCCAATCCAGGATGACGCCGATGCCCTTGTCGTGGGCGGCCTCGATCAGGTCGCGAAACTCGTGCGGAGGACCGTGGCGGATCGTCGGTGCGTAGAGGCCGACGGGCTGGTAGCCCCAGGACCCGTCGAACGGGTGTTCGGAGAGCGGCAGGAACTCGATATGGGTGAAGCCCATGTCGTGCACGTAGTCGACCAATTCCACCGCCGCTTCCTTGTAGGACAGCATCCGGTCGTTTTCGGAGTGACGGCGCTTCCAGGAACCGAGATGCACCTCGTAGACAGCGATCGGCGCCGTGCGGGCGTTGCGGCCCGCGCGTTCACCCATCCAGCGACCGTCCTTCCAGCCATAGCCGGAAATGTCGCGGACGATCGACGCGGTCTCGGGCGGATGCTCGGCGCCGAAACCGACCGGATCGGCCTTGAGCGGCTGCACGGCACCGTCCGGCCCGACAATGCGGAACTTGTAGCGCGTGCCCTCGCCGACTTCAGGAATGAAGATTTCCCAGACGCCCGTCCCGCCGCGGCGGCGCATGACATGGCGGCGACCATCCCACCAGTTGAAATCCCCGATGACCGAAACGCGGCGGGCGTTCGGCGCCCAGACGGCGAAATGCGTGCCGCGCACGCCTTCATGCGTCAACACATGAGCGCCGAGAACCGTCCATAGCCGGCGATGCGTGCCCTCGCCGATGAGATATTCGTCCATTTCGCCGATGACCGGCCCGAAGCGGTAGGGATCGTCGTAGTCCCATGTCCGGGCGTCGGCGGAACCATGCAGCCGATAAGGCGTATCGCCCGGGATCTGGCCCGCAAAGACGGAAGGAACCGCAGCCAACGGGGCGAGCGGGAATTCACCGCCGGCGGTTTTCGCCGACAATGTCGCGGCGCCGGGATCGTAGGCGACAAGTACGGTATTTCCGCTGACCTTGCGGGGGCCGAGCACGGCAAATGGATCGTCATGCGTGCCGTCTGCGATCCGGCGCGCCGTCTCCTCGGAGATCACCTTGTCGATCGGTTTCACGGCTTTCATGCGGTAAGCGTATCCGCCTGTAACGGAATAGCAACCGCGAAACTGGACGAGGAGGACAACAGCTACATGACAGAGTGGGCGGACCAGACGTCGTTCATGTAACCGCGGATCGTCCGGTCGGAGGAGAACCAACCGGTGCGCGCCGTGTTAAGCGCCGCCATGCGTATCCAGCGGTCGCGGTCGTTGTAGACGGCGTCGACATCGCGCTGCATGTCGTAATAGGCGGCGAAATCGGAACAGACGAGGAAATAGTCCGACCAGCGCAGGTTCTCGACGATGTCGTGATAGCGGTCCGGATCGCCCGGCGAGAAGACGCCGCGACCGACATCGTCGATGGCGGCGGCAAGCAGCGGGCTCGCGTCGATCGCCTTGCGGGCGTGCTCGGGAACGGCGCGGCGGGCAACGACTTCCGGCGCGGTCATGCCGAACAGGAAGAAATTGTCGGGACCGACGTGCTCGCGGATTTCGACATTGGCGCCATCGAGCGTGCCGATGGTCAGCGCGCCATTCATGGCGAATTTCATGTTGCCGGTGCCCGACGCCTCCTTGCCGGCCGTCGAAATCTGTTCCGACAGGTCGGCGGCCGGGATCAGGCGTTCGGCGAGGGTGACGTTGTAGTTCGGCAGATAGACGACCTTGAGAAATTTCGAGGTCACCGGATCGGCATTGACGATGCGGGAGACGTCATTGATCAGGTGGATGATCTTCTTGGCGAAGACGTAACCGGGCGCGGCCTTGCCGGCGAATATCTTGACGCGCGGCGTCCAGTTGCCGTGCGGGTTCTCGCGGATGGCGCGCCATAGCGCGATCGTCTCGAGGATGTTCAGGTGCTGGCGCTTGTATTCGTGGATGCGCTTGATCTGGATGTCGAACATGGCGTTCGGATCGAGCGAGACGCCCTCGGTGTCTCGCACGAAATGGGCCAGTTCCAGCTTGTTGTGCTGCTTCGCCTTGGCGAATTCCTCGCGGAAACCGGCATCTTCGACATGCGGCTCCAGCTCCGTCAGGCGATCCAGATGGCCGACCCAGTCGTTTCCGATGGTCCGGTCGATCAGCGAACTCAGAACCGGATTGCAGGACAGCACCCAGCGCCGCGGCGTGACGCCGTTCGTCTCGTTGACGATGCGCTCGGGATGCAGGCGGTTGAGTTCCGAGAACACGGTGCTCTTCATGAGTTCCGTGTGCAGTCCGGACACGCCATTGATGCGATGAGCCATGACGAAGGACAGTTCGCCCATCTTGACAGAACCGTTGTCGACGATCGTGACGGCGCGCGTCGGGTTCTGGCGCGCATGCAGCGCGTCGATGCGCTCGATCAGCTGAAGATGGCGCGGCAGCAGCGCACCCATAAGCCCGACCGACCAGCGCTCCAGCGCCTCCGGCAACAGCGTGTGGTTGGTGTAGGACAGGCAGGCGCGCGCAATCTCGACCGATTCCTCGAAGTCGAGGCCCTTCTCGTCGTGCAGCAGGCGCACGAGTTCCGGGCCGGCAATCGCGGGATGCGTATCATTGAGCTGGATCGCGGCCTTGTGCGGCAAGCGGCGCAGATCGTCATATTCGGTGAGGAAGCGGCGCAGGATGTCCCGCAGGGAGGCGGCGGTGAAGAAATACTCCTGTTTCAGGCGCAGCGCCTTGCCCTGTTCCGTGGTGTCGTCGGGATAGAGCACGCGCGAGATCGTGCGCGCCAGCGTCTCGGGTTCGGCGGCGGCGGCGTATTCGCCGCGGTTGAAGCGCTCCAGATCGAAGATGCGGGTCGGCTTGGCGGACCACAGGCGCAGCGTGTTGGCCCACTGGCCGCGCCAGCCGATTATAGGCGTGTCGTGGGCGGCGGCGATGATCCGCTCCTCGGGCTGCCAAAGCGCCTTCTTGCCGGTCTCGACGACAGCGCCGCCGAAGCCGATCTCGAAAGCCGCTTCCGACCGTTCGAACTCCCAGGTGTGCTTGCCGAGCAGCCAGGTTTCCGGCTCCTCGACCTGGCGGCCATCGACGAAACGCTGACGGAACAGGCCGTGCTCGTAGCGGATGCCGTAGCCATAGGCCGGACAGGCGACAGTGGACAGCGAATCGAGGAAGCAGGCGGCGAGGCGGCCAAGACCGCCATTGCCGAGCGCGGCATCCGGCTCGTTCGACAGCACGTCCTCAAAGGAGATGTCGAGGCCATCGAACACTTGTTGCGCCTGTTCGAGCAGGCCGAGATTGACAATCGCATCCTCCAGCAGGCGACCGATCAGGAACTCCATGGAGAGATAGTAGACGCGTTTGTGCTGGCCAGCATAGGTGGCGCGCGTCGCGTTGAACCACGGATCGACGATGCGGTCGCGCACGGCAAGCGACAGCGCCACGCGCCAATCGTAGACCTGGGCATGATCGGGGTCCTTGCCGAGCGAATATTTCAGATGCTGCAGCATGCTCTCGCGCAGGTCTGCTTCTGTCATTGTCTGTCCCCTGCCGGTCACGGCGATCACCGGAAAATCTTCTGATATTGGTCCTGGGAGGCCAAAGCGCTTTTGGCCGTTTATATCATCCATCGCCTTCCGCTCCGCAACCCGGATGATGACCCTCCCGCAATCGGGACACAGGACTTTCCCCCGGTGTGCCAAAGAAGGCACAGAACCATTTCATTCGCGGTAAAAAGGCTCTAGAAGGCGCGCATCGAGCGAATCCAAGGGGTGGCGCATGGCCGAGAATCCGATCCGTTTGCACCAGGGCGACCTGTCCGAGGAGGCGATGGCGCGCTATGGCGACAAGATCGCAATCGACACCGAGACGCTTGGCCTCAATCCGCATCGCGACCGGCTTTGCGTCGTACAGCTTTCGCCGGGCGACGGCACCGCCGATGTCGTCCAGGTCGCCGCCGGCCAGAAGAAAGCGCCGAACCTCGTCAAACTGCTGCGCGACCCGAAGAAGACGAAGATCTTCCATTTCGGCCGCTTCGACATAGCCGTGCTGAAACACGCGTTCGGCGTGGCGACCGGGCCGGTTTTCTGCACCAAGATCGCCTCGCGGCTGACGCGCACCTATACGGATCGTCACGGGCTCAAGGACATATGCCGCGAACTGCTTGGCGTCGATCTCTCCAAACAGCAGCAATCCTCCGACTGGGCGGCCGCGCAGCTTTCCGACGCGCAGCTCGAGTATGCGGCCTCCGACGTGCTGCACCTGCACGCGCTGATGGCGGTGCTGGAGGAAAAGCTGAAGCGCGAGGGCCGCACGAGACAAGCCGAAGCCTGCTTCCGCTTCCTGCCGACACGGGCCGAACTCGACCTGATGGGCTGGCCGGAAGAGGACATCTTCGCCCATAGCTGAGACACCGGCCTTGTCATCACCGCTCATCATCTTCGACTGCGACGGTGTGCTGATCGACAGCGAGGCGATCTATCTCGACGTCGAACAGGCATTCCTGCGCGACCTCGGCATCACCATCGACTGGGCCACCTATGTGCGCGAATTCATGGCGCTCGGGCCGGCGGACTGGCGGGCGAAATATGCCGGCCTCATCCTGCGGGAAACCGGGGAACCGTTGCTGGACGAAGGCTTCGAACGATTGAAGGCGGAATCGCGCCGCCGCGTGACGGGGGAGATCAGGCCGGTCGAAGGCGCGGAGGCGATGCTGGATAGTCTCGCGCACAAGCGCTGCGTCGCGTCCTCGACGCAGCTCGGTTTCCTGCACCGCAAGCTCGACCTGGTGAATTTCTCGCGCTTCTTCGGCGGCGGCGTCTTTTCGGGCGACATGGTGGAGCGCGGCAAGCCGGCGCCCGACCTGTTCCTGCATGCGGCGCGCGAGATGGGGCATGAACCGGCCGACTGCGTCGTGGTGGAAGACAGCGCCAACGGCGTGCGCGGCGGCAAGGCGTCGGGCGCGTTCGTGATCGGATTCACCGGCGGCAGCCATTGCCGCAAGGGCCACGATCAGACGCTGCTGGATGCCGGAGCCGATATGGTCATCGACAGCCACGACGCGTTGTCGGAATGGATTTCGCGGGAACTGCGCGCCGCCTGATCGCTAATCCTTGCCGAACCGTTCGTAGGCGTCCTGTACCTGTTCGGACGACAGACTGCCGGGCGGGATGCCCTCGACGACTAGCCGACGGCCCAGATCGCACAGGAAGCTGTTGACCGGGACAGGCACGCCGTGCAGGCGGCCAAGCAGCACTATCTCACCGTTCAAATAGCTGGTTTCGATCGATCCGGTCCCGCGGACAAGGCTCTGCGCCGAGGAAGAACCCGTGCGCTTGGTGCCCGCGACGGGCGTGATCTGCATCAGGTCGTCGTGGCGGTATCCTTCCGCACAGGAAATTCCGGCCGCCTTCAGCACCGTCTCGGCCTCGGCGCGGGCGGCACCGCCGATCGGCGACTTCCTGGCGGCTTCGCCAGACGCCGCATCGAGGACGTTCGACAGGTTCATCAGCAGCTTTGCGTATTTCCCGGGCATGACATCGCCTTCCGGAAAGCCGGCGAAACCGGCATCGTCCAGCGCCCGGCAAATGTCCCGCGCCGTCTGATCGATGCCTTTCGGATAGCGCCCGATATTGAAGACGCCGAGTTTCGGACCGCAATTGATCACAACCTCGCCGGGCCTGACGAAATCCGCCGGCATCATGACCACGGTCGCATAGACGTTCTCGAACAGACGCAGCGCCAAGCGTTCGTTTTCGATGCCGTTTTGCGCGCAGACGATCGGCTGACGGCTGACCCCGGCTTTCTCGAGGCTTTCAAGCGCGGCCTTGGTGTCCTGCGTCTTCATCGTCAGGAAGATGACGTCGTCGGGCCGGAACTCGATCTCCTCCGGGCTGGCGAAACAAGGGAATTTCACGATGTCGTCGCTTTTGGGCGTCCGGAGCCGCAATCCGTCTCGCCGGATCGTGTCCAGTTGGGCTCCACGCGCGATGCCGACGACCTCCCGCCCCGATCTGGCCAGCGCGGCCGCGATGCCGCCGCCTATGGCGCCAACGCCGAAAATGACAAAACGCATTCCTGCCCCCTTGCAGTTCTTTTCGTTCAGCCGCAAGACGGCTTCTTCGCAAACACTCCGACCCGCACCATTACCTCCCGCGGAATGTCGTAGGTCGACAGCAGGTGATGATCGGTCTTCAGACCCAGATGATCGCGCTGGATGAACAGGACCCAGGCGCGGTCAGCCGCTTCCTGCAGCAGTTCGTCGCGGTCGCGGTTGGAGCCCGGCGTCGCGTCGTGGCGGCGCAAGGCATCGAGCGCCTCCTCGAGCTGGCGTCCGATGCGGCCGAGCGCGGAAGCGGTCTCCTGCATCACCTCATAGGAAAAAGCGTCGAAGCCCTTCTGGCCGGCGTTGATATCGCGTCGGGCAAGAGACTGTGGCGGGCGCATGTTCCGTTCCGTGCAGATGTATCCGCGGAAAGTCGTGCCCCCTGCGACGCGGGTCAAGCTTCTTGCGAAGAAAAACCCGCCGGACGATGCCGTCCGGCGGGTTTCGTTGGGTTCAGG
>JBAQHA010000552.1:0-5571 GCA_049288075.1 Oricola sp. | reverse complement strand
GTGGTACCCCTTTCGACGCCGCACCAGGGCCGGCAAGGCTTCGACACCGTGCGCTTCGACCGCCGCGAACTCGACCAGATCCTGCGCATCTATTCCCTGATGGTCGGCGCTGGCGAATGGCGCGATTACGCGATCGACCATCTGCGCGACCGGGCCGTCTTTTCGGTGTTCCGCCGCGCGTCCGAGGTGCCGCTGTACCGCATCGAGAAAAACCCGAGACTGGCGCGCCGGCAGGGCGCCTTCAGCGTCATCGCCGCCTCGGGCATGGTGATGAAGCGCGGCCATGAACTGGCCAATGTGCTGAAGATATTCGACAAGCCGCTGCGGGTCGTCGCCTCGAACTGACTAGCCCTTCGGTGTGTAGAGCGTGCCCGGATAGACGGTCTCGTCGGGCAGCGTATCGGCGCCGCCGTTCATCGCCTTCTGCATCAGCACCGTGTCCAGCCAGTTGCCGAACTTGAAGCCCGATCCCTTGAAGATGCCGATCATCTCGAAGCCCAGGCTTTCGTGCAGCCGGATCGAGGCCTTGTGCGACGAACCGCCGATCACCGCGATCATCTGCCGGAAACCGAGCGTCTCCGACCGGTCCATCAGTTCGATCATCAGCGCTTTGCCGATGCCCCGGCCCTGCATGGCCGGGTCGATATAGACGGAGTTTTCGACGCACCAGCGGTAGGCCGGCCGGGTGCGGAACGCATTCGCATAGGCGTAGCCGGCAAGCGAGCCGTCCTCCGCCAGCGCGACGATGTAGGGATAGCCGGATCCGCGAATCGCCTCGTAGCGACTCCGCATTTCCGCCTCGTCCGGCGGGTCGAGCTCGAAGCTCGCCGTACCCTTCAGCACCGCGTGGCGGTAGATGGCGGTGATGGCCGGAATGTCTGAAAGCGCGGCATCGCGGATCGTGAGCGGAGGCATGCGGAAAACCTGAATGTGCTAACTTCCTATTCAAGCGCGATTTTTCGCGCCGCACAAACGAAAAAGGCGGCCCGAAGGCCGCCTTGTTGTCACCGGGAAAATCCGTCCTCAGTTGCGGTTGCCGAGGAACTGCAGCAGGAACATGAACATGTTGATGAAGTCGAGATACAGGCGCAGCGCGCCCATGATCGCCTTGCGGCCGACAGCGGCTTCGCCGTCACCTTCATAATACATCGTCTTGATCTGCTGCGTATCATAGGCCGTCAACCCGGCGAAGATCAGTACGCCGATTACGGAGATCGCGAACTGAAGCGCCGAAGAGGCCAGGAACAGGTTCACCAGCGACGCGACTATGAGACCGATCAGGCCCATGAACAGGAACGAGCCCATCGCCGACAGATCGCGCTTCGTCGTGTAGCCGTAGAGCGAAAGTGCGCCGAACGCGGTCGCGCTGATAAAGAACGTCTGCACGATGCTCGCCGGGGTGTAGACCAGGAAGATCGACGACAGGGAAAGCCCCATCAGGCCCGCGAAGACCCAAAAAGCCGTCTGCGCGCCGGAAACAGTCATGTTCTGGATGCGGGCGCTCAGGAAGAACACCATGCCGAGGGGAGCCAGCATGACGACCCAGCGCAATGGGGAACCATAAAGCGCCACGCCGACATTGGTCAGCATCTTGCCGTTGCCCAGCGTGGCAACCGCCGCCGTCGGATCGGTGGTCGTCGCAAGCATCATCGTGCCAAGCGCCGCAAAGCCGGTGATCGCCAAGCCAAGCGCCATCAGGTTGTAAACGCGGATCATGTAGGCGCGAAGGCCCGCATCGATACTCGCGTCGTAGGTACGTGCGCCGGCGGCGCGCGCGTTAATGTTTCGAAGGTCAGCCATATCTACCTCTATTTGCTCACAAATCCCGTCGGGTGTCCGGCAGCGCTTGCGCATCCGCCGCGGCTCCGCTGGCGGGACTCCAGCATGCCTGCCAGTAATATGATGCTCTTGGACGGATCAGACAAGACCGCGGGGCCGGTAAACGAGTCCGAAATCGCGCCGGGCCGGCTTCGCCGCCGCGATGTGATCGCAGTGTTAACGAAACCTTTCGCCAATCGTTACAAATTTCGCAGGACCGGCGCAGCCTTCTGGCCAAGCACCCGCCAGGTGCCGGCAAGGCCGAAACCGACGGTGAGGACCAGCGCCGTCGCCAGCGTTCCGGCGGCCACGCCCGGCAGCAGCAGCCAGGGCAGGTTCATGATCTGCGCGACGACGAACCATGCCGCCACGCCGCCCGCGAACAGCGCGAACAGCGCAGTCGCGGTGCCGAGGATCAGGTATTCGAGGGAGAACGCGCCGATGAGCATGTTGCGCGTCGCGCCGAGCATCTTCAGCACCACCGCGTCATGCACGCGGGCGCGGTTGCCCGCCGCCAGCGCCCCGCCCAGCACCAGCACCGAGGCGACAAGCGCCACGGCGGCCGCCGCGCGGATGGCGGTCGCCAGTTGGCCGATCAGCCGGTTGACGAGGTCGATCGCGTCCTTCACCCGCACCGACGTCACGGTCGGAAACGCCTTGGTCACGTCGCGCAGGATCGTCGCCTCCGTCGCCGTGTCGGCGCCTGGCAGCGTCATCGTGGCGAGCCATGCATGCGGCGCGCCGGAAAACGTGTTCGGCGAGAAAACCATGACGAAGTTGATCGCCAGCGATTCCCACTGCACTTGGCGCAGGTTGGCGACCCGCGCCGTGATGTTGCGGCCGAGCACGTTGACCGTGATCGTGTCGCCGATATCAAGCCCGACCTCATGCGCCTCCTCCGCCGAGAAGGAGACAAGCGGCTCGCCGGAATAGTCCTTCGTCCACCACTCGCCCTCAGCGAGCGTCGAATTCTCCGGCACGGTCTGGGAATAGGTGATGCCCCGGTCGCCGCGCAGCACCCATCCGCCTTCCGGCGGCAGGTCGATCTTGGTAACGTCCTGCCCGTTCAGTTCCACGATGCGCCCGCGCAGCATCGGCACCCGCTGCAACTCGCCGGACACGCCGGCGGCGGTCGTCACCAGTCTCGAGAAATTCTCGATTTCCGTGCTCTGGATGTCGACGAAGAAGAAATTCGGCGCGTGCTCCGGCAGGTTGCCGGCGATCTGACGGCGCAGATTGCCGTCGATCAGCGCAAGCGCGACAAGCAGCGTCAGCCCGAGCCCAAGCGACAGAACCACCGACGGTGTCAACGCGCCCGGCCGGTGGATGTTGCCAATCGCTAGCCGCAGCGATGTCGAGCGCACCCGCGGCGCGCGTTTCGCGAGCCACTGCACCGCGAGCGACACCGCGCGCAGCACGGCGAACGAGAAGGCGACTCCGGCGAGGAACACGAGCGCGATATTGCGGCTGAACGAGGTCTCGACCGCGAGCAGCGCCAGAAACGCGATCAGCGCGACGGCGACCGCGAGATAGCCGAGACGCGGCCGCTGGTCGGCATCGAAACCCTGCTCGCGGAACAGCGCGGTCGCCGGAATGTCGCGCGCCCGGCCGAGCGGCAGGATCGCGAAGGCGAGCGTCGTCGTCAGCGCGAACACCGTCGCCAGCGCCAGCGCTCCCGGATAGAAGCCCTGCGTCGCCGGAAGCGGGATCACGTCGGCCAGCGCCCACGCCGCGACCCACGGCATCGCGGTGGCGATCAGCAATCCCCCGGCGATGCCGACGGCGGCGATCGCCAGGATCTGCATCAGATAGACCGTGGTGACGAAACCGCCCGGCGCGCCGAGGCATTTGAAGGTCGCGATGACGTTCCGCTTGGAATCGAGGAAGGCGCGCACCGCATTGGCGACGCCCACGCCGCCGGTCACCAGCGCCGTCAAACCCACCAGCGTCAGGAACTGGGCGAAGCGCTCGATATTCGCCGACAGGGCCGGCGCGGCGGCCGCCCGGCTGCGGATCGACCATCCGGCTGTCGGGAATTCCGCTCCGGCCCGCTCGATGATCTTGCCGATTTCCTCAGGCGTCGTCTGCGGCGCCGCGCGGATCTTGTAGACATATTCGACCAGCGATCCCGGCTGCACAAGGCCGGACGCCGCAAGCCCGTCGAGCGAGACCATCAGCCTGGGCGCAAAGGCGAAACCGTCGGAAACTGCGTCCGGTTCCCGGACCAGCAGCGCCCGGATCTGGTATGTCGCGTTACCGAGCCGGATGCTGTCTCCGACGGCAAGCCCGAGCCGCTGCAGCAGGATGTCCTGCGCCACCGCGCCATGGATGCCGTCCTTTTGCCCGAACAGGTCCTCGCGCGTCAGCGCCGGCTCGGTCTCCAGTTGCCCGTAGAGAGGATAGGCGCCGTCGACCGCCTTCAGTTCCACCAGCGACTGGTCGGACTGGTCTTCCAGCCGCGCCATGGAACGCATGCTGGCCGAGACCGCCACCTTGCCGAGACCGTCGAGGAAATCGCGTTCCTGCGGCGTCGTCTCCCGGTGGACAAGTTCAAAGCGCAGATCGCCGCCGAGGATCACCTGGCCCTGCTCGTCGATGCCCCGCGTCACCGATTGCGACACCGCGTTGACGCCGCCGATTGCCGCCGTTCCGAGCGCGATGCAGGCGAGGAAAACGTAAAAGCCGGAAAGACCGCCGCGCAATTCGCGCAACGCGAACCGCGCCGCCAGCGACATCCGGCGGCGAAATCGCATGGGCGTCATTCCGCGGCCTCGTCGAGCGGGTCGCGCTCGCGTACATGGCCGGAATCGACCATCACGCGCCGGTCGCAGGTGCGCGCAAGGTCGAGATCGTGCGTCACCAGCACGAAGGTCATGCCGCGCTCGCGTTGCTTGGAGAACAGCAGATCGGAGATCAGGTGGCCGGTCTCGCCGTCGAGATTGCCCGTCGGCTCGTCGGCGATCAGGATCTTCGGATCGGGCGAGAGCGCGCGGGCGATAGCAACGCGCTGCTGTTCGCCCCCGGACAATTGCCCCGGATAATGCGTCATCCGGTCCCGCAATCCGACGGCGGCAAGCTCGGCCTCGGCCTTTTCGAATGCATCGCGGTCGCCGGCAAGTTCCAGCGGAACGGCGACGTTTTCCAGCGCCGTCATGTTCGGGATCAGGTGGAAGGATTGGAACACGATGCCGATATTCTGGCCGCGAAACGCCGCGATGGCGTCCTCACGCATGGTGTCGAGCCGCGCGCCGGCAACCCGCACCTCGCCGCGATCCGGCCGTTCCAGCCCGGACAGCACCATCAGCAATGTCGTCTTGCCCGAACCGGATGGCCCGACGACCCCGATGGACTCGCCCGCTCCGATCGAGAGGTTCACGTCTTTCAGCACATGCACGGCGTTGACGCCGCTGCCGAGCCTCAAATCGACGCCGGCGAGGGAGATAAGCGCTTCTGTCACGAAAAATCGGTCCTATATGATCGGCACCTGCACAAATGGGATCGCAACCGCCAATGGTCAAAGTTTGGACGCGTATTTTTCTCGGCTGCTTTATGGCGCTCGCCACCGCGCCCGCGCTGGCCGCCGCCGAAACGATCGCCGGCGTCGGCGTCGGCGACAGCCTGATGGCCGGTTTTCAGCTCGGGCCCGGCGATGCCTTTCCCGACAGACTGCAGGCCGCGCTCCAGGCGGAAGGCCATGACGTCACCATCGCCGGTGCCGGTGTCTCGGGCGACACGACATCGGGCGGCCTCGCC
>JBAQHA010000551.1:0-9801 GCA_049288075.1 Oricola sp. | reverse complement strand
GAGACGGCTTCGATCCTCGAGATCATCTATTCCGACGAGAAGACCCACGTCGCCGTCGGCGCGAAATGGTTCAGGTTCTTTTGCGCACGCGAGGGCCTCAACGCCGCCGACCGGTTCCGGCTGCTCGTTCGCGCCCATTTCCATGGCGAGGTCAAGCCGCCCTTCAATGACCGCGCACGGTCCGCGGCCGGCCTGACTCCGCTGTTTTATCGCGCCCTTTCATCGGCGTCGATGTCGCGCTGACCGCTTCTTCCGTCGGGAGGAAGGGCTTTGTTAACCCTAATAAAGTGTAATCGGGCAACATCAGATTCTTGTCGCCAGTGGTGGTTTTGCCTTGAGTAGCACAGCGGTCTTCGGAAAACGCAGAGAGCCCCATACGATCATCATCGCGCAGGGCGATCGCATCAGCCATTTCACGATCCGCCCCTGGATCGCCGCGCTCGCCGCCTCGATACTGGCGGCCATGGCCATCGGCTACCTACTCGCAACCAGCTACCTGATGCTGCGTGATGACGTCCTCAACGCCGCCATCGCCCGCCAGGCCCGCATCCAGTACGCCTACGAGGACCGCATCGCGGCGCTGCGCTCGCAGGTCGATCGAATCACGTCCTATCGCCTTCTCGATCAGCAGATCATGGAAACCAAGGTCGCCGAGTTGCTGACCCGCCAGTCCGTGCTCGCCAGGCGCAGCGGCAAGCTGGCGCCGCTGCTCGAACAGGCCGCCAGCAGCGGCCTCGCGCCGCAAGGAAACCGGCTCGATCCGGAACAGGTGCCGGTTCCCGCCTCGGACAAGACCGTCGAAAACAGCGAGCGGACACTGTTCCGCCTGCCCGAGCCGGTCCGCGCCGGCCTCGGACAAGCTGCGGACGCCACCGCAAAGGATGGTCCGAAAGACGAGGAAATGACCCCCATTCTTGCGTTGTCGCGCCTCGGCACCTCCATCAACCGCCTCGAAAGCGACCAGATCGACCAGATCAGCGGACTGGCTGCCTCAGCGCGTACCATGCGGGAGCAGATCGTCGCCGACGCGCGTCGCGCAGGACTGCCACTCCATGCGCCAGAGGAAGAGACCGGCACGGGCGGGCCGTTCATCCCGGCCAAGGCCGGAACCGCCGCCGAGGAATTCGACGCCGAACTCAACGCGCTCAACCGCGAACTCGAGGCGCTCGACGAGATTCGCGGCACAATCCGCGCCTTTCCGATCGCCAATCCGGCGCCCGGTCATTCGATCACCAGTGGTTTCGGCAATCGCCGCGACCCGATCATCGGCAGGTCGGCTTTCCATGCCGGCATCGACCTCTCGGTCCCGACAGGGACCGCGATTCACGCTACCGGAAGCGGTACCGTCATCCATGCCGGCCGAAACGGCGGCTACGGCAAGATGGTGGAAATCAGGCATGTGAATGGCCTGACGACACGCTACGCGCATCTTAGCAAGATCCTGGTGAAGGTCGGCGACAACGTCACGGCCGGCAAGAAGATCGCCCTGTCGGGCTCGACCGGCCGCTCGACCGGCCCGCACCTTCACTACGAGGTCCGCGAGAATTCCGCCGCGGTCAATCCGATGTCCTTCCTGAAGGCAGGCACCCGCCTCGGTCAGTATCTCTGATCGCTCAGACCGGCGCCGCCGCGTCGACGATGCGCATCTGCGCCGTCTGCCGCCCGTTCCAGTGATTGATCGACAGCGTCCCGGCGACGTGGACCGGCGCACCCGAATGCCGCGACAGGAAGTGGCCGAGATCGGTATCGGACGCCCGAAACGCGATCGCGTCGAGTTGCGAACGGTCCTCCGCCATCAGCCGCAATTTCAGGTGCCCGTTGCCAACGACCGCCGACGAGGCGATGCGGTGGTTCGGCAGCACGAATACGGGCTCCGGATTTCCGGAACCAAAGGGACCCGCCTTCTCGATCTCCGCGATCAATCCGGCCGTCGCACCGCGCGCGCTCAGCGCCCCGTCGACCGGCTGTGTTTCGTTGTCGAGGATCGATGACACAGCAGTGGCGGCCTTTTCCTCGAAATAGTCGCGCAAATCGCCGAGCTTTGAGCGCTCCACGGTGATGCCCGCCGCCATCGCGTGTCCGCCGCCCTTGACCAGGAGTCCTTCATCGACAGCACCGCGCACCAGCTTGCCGAGATCGAAACCCGGGATCGAACGTCCCGATCCCGTTCCCCTGCCTGAGCCGTCGAGCGCGATGGCGAACGCCGGACGGCGCGTATGTTCCTTCAACCGCGCCGCGATCAGCCCGACGATGCCCGGGTGCCAGTCCTCGCTCGAAGTGACGAGAACCGCCGGCGGCCTGGCCGACGCCATGTCCCGGTCGGCCTCGGCGCGCGCCTGTTCGACCATCTGCACCTCGATCGCCTGCCTTTCGCGGTTCAGCCGGTCAAGTTCGGCGGCGATCTCGCCGGCGCGGTTCGGATCGTCCTCGCTCAGCGCCATCGAGCCGAGCGCGGCATTGCCGATCCGCCCTCCAGCATTGATGCGCGGGCCAATCAGGAAGCCGAAATGGAACGGATTAAGAGGCTCGCCGATGGAAGAAACGCGGGCAAGAGCCGACAGCCCCGGATTGCCGAGATGCCGCGCCGCCACCAGCCCCTTGGCGACGAAGGCGCGGTTGAGGCCGGTAAGCGGAACGACGTCGCAGACCGTGGCGAGTGCGACGATGTCCAGCATCGAAAGCAGGTCCGGCAGGCGTTGAACGCCGTGTGCCCGCATCTGCCGCGATACCTCGACCAGCGTCATGAATACGACGCCGGCGGCGCACAGATGTCCAAGTCCCGACAGGTCGTCGTCGCGGTTCGGATTGACCACCGCCGCGATATCCGGCAACGGCCCGCCGACCTGGTGGTGGTCTATCACGACGATATCCGCGCCCCGGCCCTCCGCCGCAGCGAAAGCTTCCGCGCTGTTCGTGCCGCAATCGACGGTGACGATCAGTGCCGCGCGCGAGGCGAGTTCCCTGATCGCCGCCGGATTGGGTCCATAGCCCTCGAAGATGCGGTCGGGGATATATATCTCGGTCTCTATGCCGAAGAACCGCAGGTAACGCGCCAGCAGCGCCGAGGACGACGCGCCGTCGACGTCGTAATCACCGAAGATCGCCACCCTCTGTCGCCCCCGGATCGCATCGGCGATCCGCGCCGCCGCCGCCTCGACATCCGTCATCGAGCGCGGATCGGGCATCAGCGCCTTGATCGACGGATCGAGGAATTCCCGAGCGTCGGACGCCGCCACGCCGCGCCCGGCCAGCACGCGCGCGAGGATATCGGGGATGCCATGCCGCTGGGCGATATCGAGCGCGACCTGTGCCTGCGCCGGCGACATCCGATCTATCCAGCGCCGGCCTTTCAGCGAACGCTCGATTCCCAGAAATGATGATGCTTGGATCATGCCGGTTTGTGGGCCGCCGGCCCGGCGGCGTCAAGCCGCATGGCCGGTGCGGAATATCGCGGGATCAGAACTTGTCCATGTCCTGATGGCGCGCCTTGATCTCGCGAACCGTCTGCGACGAGGAGCGCATCACGATGGTCTCGGTCTGGATGTAATTGCGCAGGAAGCGCACGCCGCCGAGCATATTGCCGTCAGTCACGCCCGTCGCAGCGAAGATCACCTCGCCATGCGCCATTTCCATGTGGGTGTAGACCTTCTTCGGATCGGCGATTCCCATCCGCGCCGCGCGCACCACCTTCTCTTCCGTGTCGAGGATCAGCCGGCCCTGCATCTGGCCGCCGACGCAGCGCAGCGCCGATGCCGCGAGCACACCCTCGGGCGCACCGCCCGAGCCGATATAGATATCGATGCCAGTTTCTTCCGGCGCCGTCGTGTCGATCACGCCCGCGACGTCTCCGTCGCCGATCAACCTGATCGCCGCGCCGGTGCGCCGCACCGCCTCGATCAACGCCGCGTGGCGCGGCCGGTCGAGAATGCAGGCCGCGATCTCGCTGACCGGCACGTTCTTCGCCTTGGCGAGTGCATGGATATTGTCCTCGGGCGAGGCGTCGATATCGACCACGCCCTGCGGATAACCCGGACCGACGGCGATCTTGTCCATGTAGACATCCGGCGCATAGAGCAGCGCGCCCTTGGTGGCGATCGAGATTACGGCGAGTGAATTCGGCAGGTTCTTGGCGCAGATCGTCGTGCCTTCCAGCGGATCGAGCGCGATGTCGACTTCCGGACCCGTGCCGCTGCCCACCTTCTCGCCGATATAGAGCATCGGCGCTTCGTCGCGCTCTCCCTCGCCAATCACCACTGTGCCGCGGATGGCAAGCCGGTTGAGTTCGGAGCGCATCGCATCGACGGCCGCCTGATCGGCCGCCTTCTCGTCGCCGCGCCCGCGCAGACGGGCCGCCGCGACGGCCGCGCGCTCGGTGACGCGTGCCAGTTCCATCGAGAGTTCGCGTGTCAGGCCGGCTTGTTTTTCGCCGGAATTCGCCTTGGCATTCATGCGTTTATCCACTCCCAGAGTTTTTTGCACCACCGTTTAGACGCACTCCCCTCGCAGGCGCAACTGGCCGGAGGCGGCCTTTCGGGGGTTAAGTCCGATCTAATCGATTTTGATGACAGAAGCTGCGTCAGCCAGCCGGCTCGATGCGGATAACCTGCGGCTTCGAGACAAGATGCCCATCCTTCATCACCGCGTCGAGCGCGGCGCGGATATGCGACTCGGTGGTTTCGTGCGTCACCAGCACCACGTTCTTCATTTCGTCCGCGCCGCCCGCCACCGCTCCGTGCTGCACGATCGAGGCAAGCGAAATGCCGTTCGCCGCCATGTGCCCCGCGATAGAGGCGAAGACGCCGATCCTGTCATGCACGGTCATGCGAATGAAATAGCCGCCGGCGTGCGTCGATATCTCGGCACGCTGGTAAGTCTCGAGTTCGTTGGCCGGACGGCCGAACACCGGCGCTTCCTGGAAGCCCTGCCGCGATTTCGCGATGTCGGCCACGTCGCCGATCACCGCGGACGCGGTGGCGTTGCCGCCTGCGCCCGGGCCTGACAGCAACAGCGAGCCGACCGTGTCTGCCTCGATGGCGACCGCGTTGGTGACGCTGTCGACCTGGCCAATCATCGAGCCGAGCGGCACCATGGTGGGGTGGACGCGCTGCTCGATGCCCGTCGCGGTGCGTTGGGCGACACCCAGGAGCTTGATGCGATAGCCGAGTTCGCGCGCGGCGTGAATGTCGGACAGCGAGATGTTCGAGATACCCTCGACATAGATTTCGTCGGCGGCAACCTTCGTGCCGAAAGCGAGGCTCGTCAGAATCGCCAGCTTGTGCGCCGTGTCGAAACCCTCGACGTCGAAGGTCGGATCGGCCTCGGCGTATCCGAGGCGCTGGGCGTCCGCGAGGCATTCCTCGAAGGAAATCTCGTCGCGTTCCATCCGGGTCAGGATGTAGTTCGCGGTCCCGTTCAGGATTCCGTAGACGCGGCTGACGTCGTTAGCGGCGAGCGACTCGCGCATCGTCTTGATGACCGGAATGCCGCCGGCGACCGCGGCCTCGTAGTTGAGGATCAGGCCTTTTTCCTCGGCCTGAAGCGCCAGTTCGACGCCATGTTTTGCGAGAAGCGCCTTGTTGGCCGTGACGACATGGCGGCCGGAGTCCAGCGCCGTTCGGATGCCGTCGAGCGCCGCGCCGTCCGCGCCGCCGACCAGTTCGACGAAGACGTCAATCGTATCCGACGCCGCCAGCGCGGCCGGAGTGTCGAACCACGTCGCATCACTCAGATCGACGCCGCGATCGCGTGTCCTGTCGCGCGCGCTGACGGCGGTCACCGTGATCGGACGTCCGCATCTGTGCGCGAGGGAATTCGATTTGGATTTCAGGATCCGGGCGACGGAGGCCCCGACCGTTCCCAAACCCGCGATGCCGATTCGCAGCGGCTCGTTCATGAAACGACCTTTCCGGACAATAACTTAATGTGGGCGCCCGCGCTTGTCAGCGCCGGGCGTTGAGTGCGACCACGTTGTGCAAATTTCCGCGCGCCGATGCAAGGAAGCGTTTGATGTTCCTCGCCGCCTGGCGGATTCGGTGCTCGTTTTCCACCAGCGCGATGCGCACGTGGTCATCGCCATGCTCGCCGAAACCGACACCCGGCGCGACGGCAACATCGGCCTTCTCGATCAGCAGCTTGGAGAACTCCAGCGAACCCATCTCCCGGAATTCCGGCGGGATAGGCGCCCAGGCGAACATCGTGGCCTCCGGCGGCGGCACGTCGAAGCCGGCCTGGTGGAAGCTCTCGACCAGCACGTCGCGGCGCTTGCGGTAGATTTCCCGCACTTCGGCGATATCCGAGCCGTCGCCGTTGAGCGCGGCCGTCGCCGCCACCTGGATCGGCGTGAACGCGCCGTAGTCGAGATAGGATTTCACCCGCGCCAGCGCCGAGATCAGCCGCTCGTTGCCGACGGCGAAGCCCATGCGCCAGCCGGGCATGGAAAAGGTCTTCGACATCGAGGTGAACTCGACGCAGACATCCATCGCCCCCGGCACCTCCAGCACCGACGGCGGCGGCGTGTCGCCGAAATAGATCTCGGCATAGGCGAGGTCGGACAGGACGATGATGTCATGCTTGCGCGCGAACGCGATGACGTCCTTGTAGAAGTCGAGCGACGCGCAATAGGCCGTCGGGTTCGACGGATAGTTGAGAATGACGGCGAGCGGCTTCGGAATCGAGTGCTTCACGCCGCGTTCCAGCGCGGGGATGAAGTGCTCGTCCGGTTTCGCCGGCATCGACCGGATTACGCCGCCCGACATGATGAAGCCGAAGGCGTGGATCGGATAGGTCGGGTCCGGGCACATGATCACGTCGCCTGGCGCGGTGATCGCCTGCGCCATGTTGGCGAAGCCTTCCTTGGAGCCGAGCGTCGCGATCACCTGGCGGTCGGGATCGAGCTTCACGCCGAAACGGCGCGCGTAGTAATTAGCCTGGGCGCGCCGCAGGCCCGGAATGCCCTTCGACGAGGAATAGCGGTGCGTGCGCGGGTCGCGCACGGTCTCGATCAGCTTGTCGACGATCGCCTTCGGCGTCGGCAGGTCGGGATTGCCCATGCCGAGGTCGATGATGTCACGCCCCTCCGCTCGCGCGCTGGCCTTCAGGCGATTGACCTGTTCGAAGACGTAAGGCGGCAGTCGGCGGACTTTGTGAAACTCTTCCATGGCTAATCCTCGGCGTGTTTCGGGGCTATAGCGTGTTCCTGTCAGGAAATCGAGTGGGACGAACCGGCGCCGGGCGGGTTCGTTCACTCCTCGATTTTCGCGATCGTCTCGCTGGAATGCGTCGCAGCGAGATCGCGCAACGCCGCCAGCCGGCGCTGGTATTCGGCGGTCGAAACCGTGCCCTTCGCATGGGCATCCGCGAGCGCCTGCATTTGCGCCACGAGCGCGTCGCGCTCGGCGTCGGTCAGCTGCTGCGTCGCGGCCCGCGGCTCGCTGTTGATGTTCGGATAGACGCCGGTGAGCGTCGCCCGGCCGGACCCCGCGAAGACCGGATCGGTCTCGGCGAACGCGGCAGGATCCTCCGGCGTCTGGACCGGAGCCGCGGTATTCGCGACGGCCGCTTGCGGCACGGCGCGGTCGATCGCGTTGCCGCCGGCGCAACCCGCAAGCGCGAGGGCATTGAAGATCAGTAAGGCAATCCCGATTTCTTTCATGTTACCCCGAGGAAAGAAATATAGTTTGAAACTGGGCCGGTGAATGCCGGCGCCAAAGCCACATTCAGAGGGCTCATGACATGCGCCTTGCCGTATGTCATCAACACTCAATAATATGGCAGCACAAAGATTGACAAAATACCGGCGCCAAATGCGCCACAGGGCGGAGACGAATGGCAGACAAAGAGCAAGGCAAGTCCGTCAACCCGACGGACCGGACCGCGATAGATGCTTACATCATCAAGGATCCGGAAGCCTTCGCTCGCAATCTCGCCCGCATGATTGAGGCAGCCGGACACGCCGCCTCGGCCTGGATCGCCCCGCGCGAATCCGGCGAAAAGGTCGACACCATCGCCGAGCCGATGGCCGACGTGGTCAAGACGCTGTCCAAGGTTTCGGAATACTGGCTGTCGGACCCGCAGCGCGCCGTAGAGGCGCAGACGCGGCTGTTCTCGGCCTACATGGATATCTGGTCGAATTCCATCAAGCGCATGGGCGATCCGGCCGTTGCCGAAGCCGTCGAGCCAGAGCGGAGCGACCGGCGCTTCTCCGACGAGGACTGGAAGAACAACGCCTTCTTCTCCTTCCTCAAGCAGACCTATCTGGTGACCACCAAATGGGCGGCCGACCTGGTCGAACACGCCGAGACGCTGGACGAGCACACGCGCCACAAGGCCGGCTTCTACGTCAAGCAGCTCGCCAACGCCGCCTCGCCGTCGAACTTCATGGTCTCCAACCCGGAGATATTCAAGGAAACGATTGCCACCAACGGCGCCAATCTCGTTTCCGGCATGAAGATGCTCGCCGAGGACATCGAGGCCGGCAAGGGCGAACTCAAGGTTCGCCAGGCCGATTACACCAAGTTCCGGCTCGGCGAGAACATCGCCGTGACCCCCGGCAAGGTGATCGCCCGCAACGAACTCGCCGAAATCATCCAGTACGAACCGTCGACGGAGACGGTGCTGAAACGGCCGCTGCTGATCTGCCCGCCCTGGATCAACAAGTTCTACATCCTCGACCTCAATCCCGAAAAATCCTTCGTGCGCTGGGCAGTCGAGCAGGGCCACACGGTCTTCGTCATCTCCTGGGTCAATCCGGACGAACGCCACGCCCGCATGGATTGGAACGACTACATCGACCGCGGCATCTCCTTCGCGCTCGACGCGGTCGAGAAGGCGACGGGCGAAAAACAGGTCAACGCCATCGGCTACTGCGTCGGCGGCACGTTGCTTGCCGGCGCGATGGCGCTGTTCGCGCGCGAGGGCAACGAAGCCATCGCGACGGCGACGCTGTTCACGACGCAGGTCGATTTCGTCCATTCCGGCGATCTGAAGGTTTTCGTCGACGAGGACCAGATCAACGCACTCGACCGCCAGATGCAGCGTACTGGCTATCTCGACGGCTCGAGGATGGCGACGGCCTTCAACCTGCTGCGCTCCGGCGACCTGATCTGGCCCTATTTCGTCGACAACTACATGAAGGGCAAGGAACCCCTGCCCTTCGATCTGCTCTACTGGAACGCCGATTCGACGCGCATGCCGGCGGCGAACCACCTCTTCTACCTGCGCAACTGCTACTACGAGAACAACCTCGCCCACGCCAAGCTGGTGCTGCACGGCAAGCCCGTGTCGCTCGCCGACGTGAAGGCGCCGATCTACAATCTCGCCGCCAAGGAAGACCACATCGCGCCGGCCGTCTCGGTCTTCGAGGGTTCGAGGTGCTTCGGCGGCGAAGTGACCTACGTGATGGGCGGCTCGGGCCACATCGCCGGCGTGATCAATCCGCCGGCCAAGAAGAAGTACCAGTTCTGGTCCGGGCCGAAGGTCGCGGGCGAGTTCGAAAAATGGGTGGAGAAGGCGACCGTCACCGAAGGCTCCTGGTGGCCGCATTGGCAGGCCTGGATCGAGTCGCATGGCGGCGCCGAGCGCGTTGCCGCCCGCAAGAAGCTGGGCGGCAAGTTGAAGCCGCTGGAGGATGCGCCCGGCGCCTATGTCCGCGAGCGCGTGTGAGGTTTTCGAACCCTCTCGTTTCGGGCCTACTCGTGAAGCGTTACAAGCGCTTTCTCGCCGACATCGTTCTCGATGACGGCCGCGAAATCACCTGTTCCGTCCCCAACACCGGCTCGATGCTGGGCCTGACCGATCCGGGAT
>JBAQHA010000550.1:0-5891 GCA_049288075.1 Oricola sp. | reverse complement strand
GGGCAACCATTCGTGCCGGATCGATAAAACGACGGGAAGGCCGGCATGGAATCCCGGCGGGGGAAGGGTCCTTCGCTGCACTAACAGAGAGGTAATTCGATGAAAAAGCTCCTATTCGGACTGGTGTCCGCCCTGGCGATCGTCGCCGCTTCCGGTGCGTCCGCTCAGGACAAGTACAAGGCCTGCTTCATCTATGTCGGCTCGAAGACCGATGGCGGCTGGACGCAGGCGCACGACGTCGGCCGCCAACTGGTTGACAAGGAACTGGGCGACAAGGTTGAGACCGTGTTCGTCGAGAACGTGCCGGAAGGCCCGGACGCCGAACGCGCCATTGAACGGCTCGCACGCTCGGGCTGTGGCATCATCTTCACGACGTCCTTCGGCTTCATGGATTCCACGATCGCGGTGGCCGAGAAGTTCCCGGACGTGAAATTCGAGCACGCGACCGGCTACAAGACCGCGCCGAACCTGACGACCTACAATTCACGCTTCTACGAGGGCCGCTACATCATCGGCCAGATCGCCGGCAAGACGTCGAAGACCCATACCGCCGGCTACATCGCCTCCTTCCCGATTCCCGAAGTGGTGATGGGCATCAATGCCTTCCTGCTTGGCGCCCGTTCCGTCGATCCGGAGTTCAAGCTGAAGGTCGTCTGGGTCAACAGCTGGTTCGACGCCGGCAAGGAGGCCGACGCCGCCAAGGCGCTGATCGACCAGGGCGTCGACGTCATCACCCAGCACACCGACTCCACCGGCCCGATGCAGGTCGCCGAAGAGCGCGGCATCAAGGCATTTGGCCAAGCCTTCGACCAGATCCAGGCAGGCCCGAATGCGCAGCTGACCGCGATCATGGACACCTGGGGCCCGTACTACGTCAAAAGGATCCAGATGGCGATGGACGGTAGCTGGAAGGGCGGTGAATCGAGCTGGGACGGCCTGAAGGACGGCATCCTGCAGATGGCGGCCTACACCAACATGCCTGACGACGTGAAAGCGATGGCGATGGACACCGAAGCCAAGATCAAGTCGGGCGAGATCCATCCGTTCACCGGTCCGATCAACAAGCAGGACGGCACCGAGTGGCTGAAGGCGGGTGAAGTCTCCGACGACGGCACGCTGCTCGGCATGAACTTCTACGTCGAAGGCGTCGACGATACGCTGCCGCAATAAGGCATTGTTATCGCGATTTCGGTAAAGGCGCCCTCCGGGGCGCCTTTTTTCATTCCGCGGGTATCGCGGCAGGCGAAACACCCCGACCGAAGGCTTGCACGGCGAGGAAGGCGAACAGCGTCAACAGGATGAACGGCGCGATCGGAATGCCGTCCGCCATCAGCCAGAGCACCACGAAGGGCGACATGTAGACGATGGCGAGCAGCGTCTTTGTCCAGGGCGCGAAGCCGTGCCGCATCCCGTGCGCGGCGACGAAGGCAATCGCCGGTGCCAGCACGAACAGGTCGTAGTTGAGCCCGAAGGGCGTCGCCAGAAGCGAGGCGGTCAGCAGCAGCGCGGCACGCATATGGTGCGGAACATTGCTCGTCTTGCGCCAGGCCAGGACAACCGTGCCCACGGCCGTCAGCGAGACCAGACCCTGAATCGCCATGGCCGGCGCGTCGGCCAGTCCCGAAAGCCTTACCGCGGCGTAGGTCGAGATCATCTTGTTCCAGCCGATCTGGTTGTCGCGTAGCGCCCGCATTGCGTCCGGTCCCTGCGTCAGGAACAGCGACCACACTTCGGTTCCGAACAGCAGCGCCGAGAGCGCGGCGAGAATGAGCGTCGTCACGATTGCTGAGGCGATGGCGCGCCAGTGCCCGCCGGCAAGAAGCGCGAGCGGGATCAGCAGGCCAAGTTGCGGCTTGAAGGTCAGCAGGCCGAACAGGATGCCGGCCAGAGCCGGGCGTCGCGGCAGAAGGACGAGCGCGCCGCCGAACAGCGCCGCCGAGAGGAAGGCGTTCTGGCCATGGGCGAAAGTCAGGAACGTCGCCGGGAAGGCGAGGGCGAGGAGAACAACCTCGAGACGTCGGCCGGCAATCGACATCACGACCGCGAGCGCGGCAATGAAGCTCAGGCCGGTCCAAACGCCGAGCGCTGCGTAGAATGGCAGCGCCCCGAACGGTGCCATGTAGGCGAGATAGTGGGGCGGATAGTAGAAGGCGTAGAAGTTGCCGTCATGGAAGATCGCGTCCTGCGCGGCGGCGAACCGCTCGGCGATATAGGGAATATCGGGGTGTCCGGCCAGCGCCGCGCGCGCCGCCACCCAGAAAGAGACGAAGTCCGCCCCGAAAGGCGAACCGTTCGGCAGCGTCCCATGGTTCGATGCGAGCACATAGGCCGTGGAAGCGACGGTGATCGCGAGAATCACCAGCGGATAGACCAGCACCCGGTCCTTCTGCAGCCAGGCTCCCGTTCGCAGCGTTTCGGTGATGCGCGCCATTGTCCGATCCGTTTTCCGCCGGACATCCTGAATGTGCCCGCTTTAAACGGGGTTAACCGGGGCGACAAATGTCGGGCGGGCCGCGCTGTTCGTTCGCCCATGCGCGTAGCGTCGCATTGCGGATCGTCGTCCGCGATGCCTGCATGCGTTTGCGTTACTCGTCGCGCAAGACCTCCAGCGCGCCTGGTCGATCGCCGAATCCATAACAACCGCCAGCGAGCGAGAACAACAATATCCCGATGTAATGGCGAGCGCGACCGGCGCCATTGGCATCCGCAGCCGGGTTGCTTTTATGTCGTCTTGCGCCTAGCCAATCGGCAATGAGAAGGATCGTCATACGCAAGCTCAGGATCGCAGTCTTGGCGGTGATCGGGCTGCAATCGTCGTTCGCGCACGCAGATAACGCGGCCGTAGAGCGCGGCGCGGCGGTGATCGAGCAATGGTGCCGGATGTGCCATCTGCGCGCGACCGACAAGCCTGATCCGGTGATGGCGCCGCCTTATGAGGAAATCGTGCTGCGCGAGGGCCGCGACCGCGCCTATTTCGAGCGATTCCTCAAGGAGGAACATTTCCCGATGACGACCTTCCGCCTTTTCGACAACGAGAAGGCCGATGTTGTCGCCTATCTCATGGCGCTGCAGAAGGCCGGACTGACGAAAAAGTGACGACGACATGGCGTTTCGCCATCGGCCTGTCACATGGATTGTATCGATTTGATGTCAGTCAATGCGGGGTTGGAGGAGCAGTGGTTGTCTACACCCCACCGTCTCGCAAACAGGGAAGAGTGCAGCGATGGCTAATTCCGATACCGTGATCTGGCTTGAAGACGCGAACCGCAAGGACGTCCCGCGCGTTGGCGGCAAGAACGCTTCACTGGGTGAAATGCTCAATCAGCTCGGGTCGAAAGGTATCCGCGTACCGACAGGGTTTGCGACCACGTCCGAGGCCTATTGGCGCTATCTCGATGCAAACGACCTGAAGTCCGCGATCGCCCAGGCGGTTCAGGACTACCAGGATGGCCATGTGTCGCTGGCGGAGACCGGCGCGGACATCCGCAAGAAAATCCTGCGCGGCAAATTCCCGCCGGAACTCGCAGCCGAGATATCGGAGTTCTACAGGAACCTCTCCAAGCGCTGTGGCAGAGATACTGTGGACGTCGCCGTGCGCTCCTCGGCGACCGCCGAGGATCTGCCTGACGCCAGCTTTGCCGGTCAGCAGGAGACCTATCTCAACATCAAGGGCGAAAGCGAACTGCTCAACGCCTGCCGGCGCTGCTACGCGTCGCTCTTCACCGACCGCGCGATCAGCTACCGCCAGGTCAAGGGCTTCGATCATCTCAAGGTCGCGCTGTCGATCGGCGTGCAGCAGATGGTGCGCTCCGACAAGGGCGGCTCGGGCGTGATGTTCTCGATCGACACGGAAACCGCCTTTGACAAGGTCGTCGTCATCAATGCGGCCTGGGGCCTCGGCGAGAACGTCGTGCAGGGCGCTGTCGACCCGGATGAATTCGTCATCTTCAAGCCGCTCCTGAAGGACGGCAAGCTGAAGCCGATCGTGGAGAAGCTGCTCGGCGCCAAGTCGATCAAGATGATCTACACCGAAGGCGCGGAGAAGACGAAGAACGTGCCCACCTCCAAGGCCGAGCGCGCAACCTTCGTGCTCGATGACAGCGAAATCCTGACGCTCGCCCGCTGGGCCGTCACCATCGAGGAGCATTACGGCTGCCCGATGGACATGGAATGGGCCAAGGACGGCGAGACGGGCGAATTGTCGATCGTGCAGGCGCGGCCCGAAACGGTACAGGCGCGCCGCGACCTGTCATTGTTCAAGTCCTACGAAATCAAGTCGAAGGGCGCGGTTTTGACCAAGGGGCTTTCCATCGGCGATTCCGTCATCGCTGGCCGCGTCTGCCTGATCGAGAGCCCGCACGACATCGCGTCCTTCGTCGACGGATCGATCCTGGTCACCGGCACGACCGACCCGGACTGGGTGCCGATCATGAAGCGCGCCGCCGGCATCATCACCGATCATGGCGGGCGCACGTCGCACGCGGCCATCGTCAGCCGCGAATTGGGTCTGCCGGCAATCGTCGGCACAGGTAACGCGACCCACGTACTGCATTCCGAGCAGGAGATCACGCTGTCCTGCGCCGAGGGGGATGAGGGCTTCGTCTATGAGGGCGTCGCCGACTACACCGAGAAGACCGAGTCGCTTTCCGACATCCCGGCGACCGACACGCATGTGATGCTCAATCTCGCCAATCCCTCCGCGGCGTTCCGCTGGTGGCAAATTCCGTCGGACGGCGTGGGTCTCGCGCGCATGGAATTCGTCATCAACAACCAGATCCAGGTTCACCCGATGGCGCTGATCCACTTCGATCAGGTCAAGGACGAGGAAGCGCGCGCGGCGATCGAGGCGCTGACGCACGACTACGACAACAAGTCGGAATATTTCGTCGACAAGCTCGCGCGCGGCCTGGCCCGTATCGCCGCCACCGTCTATCCGAAGCCGGTCATCGTGCGCATGAGCGACTTCAAGACCAACGAATATGCCGGTCTTCTGGGCGGCGCGGGTTTCGAGCCGAAGGAAGAGAACCCGATGATCGGGTTCCGCGGCGCGTCGCGCTACTATTCGCCGGCCTATCGCGAAGGATTCGCGCTGGAATGCCAGGCGATGGCGCGGCTGCGCAACGAGATGGGCTTCAAGAACGTCACAATGATGATCCCGTTCTGCCGCTCGGTGCACGAAGCAGACAAGGTGCTGGAAGTCATGGCCGAGAACGGCCTGAAGCGCGGCGAGGACGGACTGCTCGTCTACGTGATGTGCGAAATCCCGTCGAACGTCATCCTGGCGAAGCAGTTCGCCGAGCGCTTCGACGGCTTCTCCATCGGCTCCAACGACCTGACGCAGCTGACGCTGGGCGTCGACCGCGACTCCGATACGCTGGCCGGCCTGTTCGACGAGCAGGACGACGCGGTCAAATGGATGATCTCCAACGTCATCCGCGAAGCGCATGCGGCGGGCGCGAAGGTCGGCCTGTGCGGCCAGGCGCCGAGCGACCATCCGGAATTCGCGCAGTTCCTGGTGGAAGCGGGCATCGATTCGATGTCGGTGACGCCGGACAGCTTCATCGCCGTGAAAAGGCAGGTCGCCAAGGCCGAAGCCGCGCGCAAGAAGGGCGCGGCCTGATCGGCGGTCCGGAGGTCGGGCGGTCCTTGCGATCCCCGGCCGTTTTCGTTTGACTGACACGGGATCGCATCGAAACCCGAAAGGAGGGCCGTCGAGACATGGAACGCATTCTCTGCATCGCGCTCAATCCGGCCATCGATGTCACTTGCGACGCCGAACATGTGCGCCCGACGCTGAAGACACGGACGCAGAACCAGCGTCATTATGCCGGCGGCGGCGGCACCAATGTCGCCCGCGTCATCGCCGAACTCGGCGGCAAGCCCTCGTTGAT
>JBAQHA010000549.1:0-7500 GCA_049288075.1 Oricola sp. | reverse complement strand
GTGCAGCGTCGCGATGTTGATTCCGACGCGGTCGGCGATATCGCGTGTGCGCAGGCCCTCGAAACCCTGCTCGGCAATTTGCGCGCGAGCGGCCATGGCGATTTCGACCCTCCTGTCGGAGGTCGCTGCGTAGTGTTGCGTGGGTTTCGAGCTCATCAATCAATCACTTGATTGATTCTTGAGCCAAAGTCAAGATGCATCGGTTTCGGCAATGTAGCGTCATTGGGAGCGCGGGCAAGTTTCCTTGCGCGGATCGCAGGGCTTCACAGTGCCGGACGACGGGACGATGGCGGTCATCGTACCGCCGAGATGCTGGCCGAGCCGGCCGGCCTGATCGTCGAGGCTATCGCGGGTGGCCGGATCGACGATGGCGATCGGCATCGAGACGGCCAGCCCGGCTGCCGAGCCGACCGTGCTGGACACGCCCATCGCGACAGCGCCGATATGCTCGCCAAGGCCGATGTCCTGGTCGGTGACGGTCTGGCCCGCGATCAGGCGCTCGCCGAGCAGGCGGACGACCTCCGGGCTGTCGGCATATTTCGAATGATTCAACCGGTCGCCGGCCCTGAGCTTGGTCAGGTCGAGGACGAGGATTTCCTCACGCTCCAGCATCGCCTGGTAGCGCGGATCGGAGATGTCGATGGCGCCGAGCCGGTCGACATTGCCGGAAATGCGCCGCGAGACCTTGAGCGCGCGATCGTCGTCGGAGACGAAGACCGTGAATTCCGGCCGATCCGGCCCCATGTCGGCCAGCTGCTGCCGGAACACGTCGACATCGAGGTCTGGCGCGGCGAGGATCACGTTCTCGATCTTCTTCGGCACGCTACCCCTGCGGATCGCCATCTGGCGCAGCGCCTCGACGGTGAGCCATGTTCCCATAGAATGGGCCAGCACCGTGATCTCGCCGACTTCGGGATGTTCGGCCGCCGTGGTCAGCACCAGTTCGAGCGCCGAACGGGAGTAGTTGGTGCTCTCCTTGTCGTAACCGTAGGCGAACAGGCTGCCGCGCGACGGCCAGGTAAACAGGACCGGCGTCGCCTCCATGCGGCTGTCATGGACGATCTGGCCGAAGCGGTAGACGGCGCTCTCGTAGCGGTTGTTGAAACCGTGGACGAAGATCAGCAGGCGGCGGTTCGGCGTGCGGTGGGCGAGGAACCAGGACTCCGCGGCCCGCACATCAGGAACCGCCGACACCGAGACGGTGGCGAAGTCCCTGACCGGATCGGGCGGCAACTTCTTCGGCCACTGCACCTCGCCGATCTCGCGGTTGGCGTCCGGCGGGATCGAAACGACGATCTCGTTCATGTCGATCGCCGGACCGCGTTCGCCGGAATAGAGCACGCCCGGATCGGCCGTCGAGGCGCGCGTGGTCGCGACGAGGATCGGAACATGCGTCGTGCCGGGAACGTCGGCCTCGAGCGGTATCAGCACGCCCTCCGGCAGCCCGGCGCAGGCGGCGAGCCATCCGGCGGCAGACAATCCCATCAATAGGCGCCCGAAGCGGGCGGAAGCGACGCGAAACATCCGTCTTCCAGTGATCCAGTCGGTTGTCCGGCAGGCCGGTCAGTCCTGCGACACAACCACATTCCCCTGCGGCATGGAACCGTCATCCGCCGAGAACAAGGACGAGAATACCTGCAACGATGAGAAAACAGCCCGCGAGTTCGAGCCGGTTGATGTGTTCGCGGAAGAAGAAGATGCTCGTCGAAATCGCGAAAATCATCTCGATCTGCGCGAGCGCCTTGACGATGGCCGCCTGCTGCAGGGTCATCGCCGCGAACCAGCCGAAAGAAGCGGTGGCGCCGACGAAGCCGACCAGCGCCGACATGCGCCATGCCGAGCGGATCTGCCCGATGCCCTCGCGGTCGCGCCACACCATCCAGACGAGCATGACGACGGTCTGCAGCGCGATCGCCCAGAGGAGCGTCGTCGCGGCCTGAACCGCGAAATTCGGATGGCCGAGCGTCAGCGACGCGGCGCGATAGGACACGGCGGCGATACCGAACAACGTGCCCGACAAGAGGCCGATACCGGCGGTGCGCGTGAAGACCGAGGTCACCAGCGCCGCCGGACTGAACACGCTGCGGGCGACCGAGATCAGCATCACGCCGGCGACAGAGATGGCGATGGCGATCAGCGTCATCGGGCCGACCGTCTCGCTCAGGAACAGAAGCCCGAACAGCGCCGCCTGAGCGGGCTCGGTGCGCGAATAGGCCGTACCGACCGTGAAATTGCGGAAGGCGAACAGGTGGATCAGAAGAAACGTCGCAACGATCTGCGACAACGCGCCGACAGCCGTCCAGGCGAGAAAGCGCGGCGTCGCCGCGGGCACCGGAACATCCCAGAGCGCGGTCATCGCGAAGAGATAGAACGTGGCGAAAGGCAGGCCGAATCCGAAGCGCACGAAGGTCGCGCCCGTTGTGCCCATATGGCCTTTCAGGTGTCTCTGGAGGGAGGAGCGCGCGTTTTGAAGAAACGCCGCGGCGATGGTGATCGGAATCCACAGTTCCATGGTCGCCAGTTCTCGAGTTGCGCACCGGGATTTGCAAGGGGCGCAATTGCCACCATGACAATGCGCGGAGGCCGGAATCCATCATGACTTGGCCCGGATTTCATGCTTAAGCAACGTCATGACCGTGACACCCTCCCCCGCCGATTTCGCCCATGTGCGCGAATGGGTCTTCGACCTCGACAACACGCTTTATCCACATCACACGAACCTGTTCGCGCAGATCGACGTGAAGATGACGTCCTATGTCGCCGAACTGCTGCAGATCCCGCGCGAGGAAGCGCGCAAGGTGCAGAAGGATTTGTACCAGCGCTACGGAACGACACTGAAGGGGCTGATGGAGAACCACGGCGTCGATTCGGACGACTTCCTCGAGAAGGTGCATGACATCGATTACAGCTGGGTCGCGCCCGATCCGGCGCTGGGCGAGGCGATCAAGGCGCTGCCGGGGCGCAAGTTCATCTTCACCAATGGCGACCGGGGCCATGCCGAGCGCACGGCGCGCCAACTCGGCGTGCTGGATCATTTCGACGACATTTTCGATGTCGTCGCCGCCGGCCTGGTTCCGAAGCCCGCGGCCGAGACCTACGACAAGTTCCGCGCGCTGCATCGGGTCGATTGCGAGCGGGCGGCGATGTTCGAGGACCTGGCGCGCAACCTGACGGTTCCGAAGACACTCGGCATGAAAACGGTGCTGGTCGTGCCGAACAATTTCGAGCCGACCTTTTCCGAAATCTGGGAGCAGGACGCCGGCGAAGACCAGGTCGACTATGTCACCGACAATCTCGCCGGTTTCCTCGGCGCCCTGACGGGGATTGCCGCCGCATGAGGCGGTTCACATCGCTGGAGGAGCGGATCGATCTCGCGGCCCATCGCGTGCTCGACCGCATGCCGGCGCTCGGTCTCTCAGGGGCGCTCGTCGAATTCGTCGTCTTCGGGCTGAAACAGGCGTGGGCGTGCCTGTTCGGCGGCGTCATGTTGGCGCTGATCATGGGAACGCGGCTGATCTGGCCGGAAGACGCGCTGCTCGCCCGCTACGATTTCGTGTTTCTGTGCGCGCTGGCGGTGCAGGTGGCAATGCTGGCGTTCAAGCTGGAAACCTTCGAGGAAGCGAAGGCGATTTTCCTTTTCCATCTGGTCGGGACCGCGATGGAGCTGTTCAAGACATCGATGGGATCGTGGATCTATCCGGAGGAATCGTTCTTCCGCATCGCCGGTGTGCCGCTGTTCTCCGGCTTCATGTACGCCTCGGTCGGCTCGTATCTCGCGCGCGTCGCCCGCATCTTCGACTTCCGTTTCACCGCCTACCCGCCGTTGTGGACAACGATGGCGATCGCGGTCGCGATCTATGTCAACTTCTTCACGCATCACTTCTACCCCGACATGCGCTACGCCATCCTCGCGGTGACGGCCGGGCTCTTCGCGCGGACATGGGTGCACTACCGGGTCTTCCGCTTCCGCCATCGCATGCCGCTGCTTGTCGGCTGGTTCCTGGTGACGCTGTTCATCTGGTTCGCGGAAAATATCGCGACATGGTCGCATGCCTGGCTCTACCCGGCGCAGCGGGGACTTTGGGTCTGGGTCCCGCCGGCCAAACTGGGCTCGTGGTATCTGCTGATGATCGTCTCGTTCGTGCTGGTGACGGTGGTCAACCGGCCGAAGGACATGCTGGCGGACGACGAGGAACCCGAGACGGAGGCAACCGCAGGCGGAGCGCTGGCGGAGGCTGCCACATTACGGAAAGTTAATGACATTACAGATGTTTAACTAACACATACCATTTTTTACATGTATTACGGGACATCACTCAACGAAGGGGAAAAACGATGTCTCTCACCCGTATGGCACTGCTCGCAGGCCTCGCCACCGCAATGATCTCCACCGCCGCTTCGGCGCAGACTTTCCGCGAACACTTCATGTCCAATTGGGACCTTGACAGCAACGGCTCCGTGACGCTGCAGGAAGTCCAGGAACGCCGTGACAGCGTGTTCGCCGCCTTCGACGCCAATGAAGACGGTAATCTCGACGCCGAGGAACAGGCCGCTATGGGCGAAATGCGCGACAACGAGCACGCATCGATGGCCGAGGAAGGCATCCAGCGTCCGCAAATGGGCATGGGCCAAGGCCAGGGCATGGGTCCCGGCAAGGGTATGGGTCACGGTCAGGGCATGGGCCACGGCAAAGGTATGGGCATGGGACAGGGTATGGGCGCCAATTTCCGCATGAATGCCGAAGCCGGCATGCATAACGGTCGCATGATGGACACCAATGGCGACGGCAAGCTCAGCCATGACGAATTCGTCGGCATGTCCCAGCAGTGGCTGGCCCGTCTCGACGCCAACAGCGACGGCGAAGTCTCGCAGGCCGATTTCTGATCGAGACCGATCGGACCGCGCGGCCGACAATCAGCCGACGCGCGGCGCCCTTCTCGCCTTGTCGGCGAGTTCCGCCAGGCTCGTGAAGCCTGGCGTATTTCGTTTTGCAGGGATTTCCCGGCCAATGGATACGAGATACTCCTCGAAATTCGCCGGCCGGTTGCCGGGGAAGGCTTCGCGCCGATCGATTTCCTGCTGACGGATGATGACGTCGTCCTGGGTGATCTGTTCCGCGGGGATGCCCATATGCGTTCTCCATCGAATCACGATGGAAGCATAATGCGCGAATGTGACCGGCGGTTCCCTACGTCAGATGCCGTAGAAGTTCCGCACAACATCCCAGGCCTCGCCGGCGGTATCGACGCGGTCGAACAGCCTGGCGTCGTCCGGCGAGATCGTGCCCTGCTCGGCGAGGAAATCGAGGTTTATGAGCTTCGACCAGAATTCCTTGCCGAAAAGCAGAACCGGGACCCGCTCCATGCGCCCGGTCTGGATCAGCGTCAGCGATTCGAACAGCTCGTCCATGGTGCCGAAGCCGCCCGGAAACACCGCGATCACCCTGGCGCGCATCAGGAAGTGCATCTTGCGGATGGCGAAGTAATGGAAATTAAAGGAGAGTTCCGGCGTGACGTATTCGTTCGGCGCCTGCTCGTGCGGCAGCACGATGTTGAGGCCGATCGAGGGCGCGCCGACATCGGCCGCGCCGCGATTGCCCGCCTCCATGACGCCCGGCCCGCCGCCGGTGACGATGACGAATTCGCCGCCGCCGGTCGAAAGCGAATGCTGCGAGCACAGGCGGGCGAAGTCGCGGGCCTCGTCATAGTACCGGGCGTTGGCTTCCAGGTTGCGGCGCTGGGTCTCGTTCTTGGCCGCCCAGGCGACACCGCCTGGCTCGGGAATGCGGGCGCCGCCGAACAGGACGACAGTCGACTTGATGCCGCGTTCCTGCAACAGCAGTTCCGGTTTGAGCAATTCCAGCTGCAGACGCACCGGCCGCAATTCCTCGCGGCACAGGAAATCCTGATCGTCATAGGCCAGGCGATAGGTCGGCGAGCGTGACTGCGGCGTATCGGGCACGGCCCGTGCCCGGCTCATGTCCCGACCCGACGGAACCAGCGGATCCCACACGTCCCGCGTTCGCTTGGCGTTCATTTATTCTCCCGCATTTCCCCGCGGCGCGAACGAACCGCCCTGCGCCGCACCATCGCATTGACCATCGCGTGCGCATTCGCGTAGGAACCCGACCGAATGCACACGCCCGAAGTGCCTCATCCTACCTGCCGATAAGGAAACAATTCATGACCGCTCACGACATCGCGACGCTGGAATCGATCATCGAGGCCGCTTTCGAGGACCGCGACCAGGTTTCCACGAGCACGCGCGGCGAGGTGCGTGACGCCGTCGCTGAAGCGCTCAACCTGCTCGATGCCGGCAAGGCGCGCGTGGCGGAACGGCAGGCCGACGGCGTGTGGAAGGTGAACCAGTGGCTCAAGAAGGCCGTGCTGCTGTCGTTCCGGCTCAACCCGATGGAGATGATTTCCGGCGGACCGGGCGAATCCGGCTGGTGGGACAAGGTGCCGTCGAAGTTCGACGGCTGGGGCGCGCAGCATTTCGAGAACGCGGGCTTTCGCGCCGTGCCGAATTGCATCGTGCGCCGCTCGGCCTACATCGCCAAGGGCGCGGTGCTGATGCCGTCCTTCGTCAATCTCGGCGCCTATGTCGACGAGGGCACGATGGTCGACACGTGGGTCACCGTCGGCTCCTGCGCACAGATCGGCAAGAACGTGCATCTGTCCGGTGGCGTCGGCATCGGCGGCGTGCTGGAACCGATGCAGGCCGGCCCGACGATCATCGAGGACAACTGCTTCATCGGCGCTCGCTCGGAAGTGGTCGAAGGCTGCATCGTGCGCGAGGGCTCCGTCCTTGGCATGGGCGTCTTCATCGGCAAGTCGACCAAGATCGTGAACCGCGCGACCGGAGAAGTCTCCTACGGCGAAGTGCCGCCCTATTCGGTCGTCGTCGCCGGCACGCTGCCAGCCGAAAAGCCGATGCCAAACGGCCAGCCGGGCCCGAGCCTCTATTGCGCGGTGATCGTCAAGACAGTCGACGAGCGGACCCGCTCCAAGACGGGCATCAACGAATTGCTGCGCGACTGAACGGTATGAGCGGCGAAGCGCGGCCCCGCATAACAGTCGGCTGGGTCCTGTTCGGATTCAGCGGCCGCATCGGCCGCAAGAGCTTCTGGCTGGCGGCGCTCCTGATGGTGCTGATCCAGGCAGCCATCATCTCGCACATCGCCTCGGTGCCGGAGGATAGCCCGGCCTTCGCCTTGTGGGGACTGGTCCTGCTCGCCGTCTGGCTGGCATCCGCCTGGGCCGGGCTGGCGCTGGCGGTCAAACGACTGCACGATCTCGGCCTGCCGGGCGTTCTGGCGATCTTCCTGCTGATTCCGGCAATCGCATTCGTCGCGTTCCTGTTGCTGGCCTTCCTGCCGTCGCGGCCGGAAACCAACGAGCACGGTCCGCCGCCTTTTCCCAAGTCGTGAGAACGCTCCGTTAAGCGTGCGCGGCTATAACGGCCGGCCATGGCCTATCGCACGCTCGACAAGGATCGGAT
>JBAQHA010000548.1:0-1772 GCA_049288075.1 Oricola sp. | reverse complement strand
AGCGTGCATCACGCCGTTCATCACTGGCACCCCGCCCATTCCGGCTATCTCTACGGGATCAAGCGCGGCCATGCGATGCATCATGCGGACGAAGCTTACAATTTCGGTGTGACATCGCGCTTCTGGGACCGGGTTTTCGGCACATCGCGCCCATCGCGATAGGATTCGTGCGGGAATATTCACGGCTTCTGTTCCGGGAGTTTCCCGCGCAGATGTGTCGCGCAACTCCCGCCCGCTGCGACATTTGAATTGCTTTCGTAAAATAGTGAAGTGCTTGTTCATTGTAAAAGGCGCCGGAAAGCGCCATATACGTTTGTCGATAGACGGAAAGATTTCCATGGCTGGCGTATTTTCAATCGCACATGCCAATAAATTCAAACCCGAAAAAACGCGATTTCGACAGTCTGCACATGTGCAGATGAGCTATATATACTTATGAAAGGGTCTCTCATGACCATAGGAACAGTTAAATTCTTCAATCTCCAAAAGGGTTTTGGATTCATCGCGCCGGATGATGGCGGCAATGACGCATTCGTCCACATCAGCGCCGTTGAACGCGCCGGAATGAGCGATCTGCGCGAGGGCCAGAAGGTCGGTTACGAACTCGTCGCCGACCGCAAGAGCGGCAAGATGACGGCAGACAGCCTTTCCGACGCCAGCTGATAATCGGCGCCACAGCCGTCGTCGGAAACCGACAGTTGTGGCGCGCCCTTGATCCCGACCTTCATTCATGCTGCCTGACCCGGCAAACAGACCGGGCGATAGAAGCGTCACCCCGAAAGGCCCGTCGTCAAGTGATGAAGCCTTTTGACAGGGCTTCGAAAACGAAAGTGCGACGAGGCCGGCGCAAGTGCCGGCGCACCCTGCCGGTCACCAAGGATTGGCTCATTTCCCCGTAGATTCCCTGCCTGGCGCTGCTCCGGTAGCCAGCAGCGAAAGCACTCGATGTATCGACGCGTCATCCGACGAAGCGTTCGACCGCGCACGGTAGGGACATGATTGACGTACCTCACAAATCGGCGATATTTGGGGCAGGAGGAAGGTATGTCACGCCCGACTGTCAACGATCTGGCGAAAGCCGCCGGAGTGAGCCTCGCGACCGTGGATCGCGTGTTGAATGCTCGCCCTGGCGTGCGCGAACAAACCATCCGGCGCGTCAACGAGGCGATCGAGCGTATCGGCTATGTGCGCGATGTCACCGCCGCAAACCTTGCCCGCCAACGCCGCTACAAGTTCGCATTCGTGCTGCCCGAGACCCCGGGCGAGTTCGTCACACTTTTGCGGGCCGCTGTGACCGAAGCCGCCGCGAGCCCGATCGTCGACCGGACTGAACTGACCGTCGCCACAGTACCGCCTGACGATCCGCATTTCCTTGTGAAGACGCTTCGCCGCCTCGGTGCGTCGCAGATCGACGGCATCGCGATCTTCGCTCCCGAAACGCCGCATGTGCGCGACGAGATCGCGCATCTGAAGGAAAATGGCGTTGCTGTCGTGGCGCTGGTTTCCGACCTGCCGAACACGGGACGTGACCATTTTGTCGGCATCGACAACATAGCCGCGGGCCGCACCGCTGGCGTGTTGATGGGTCGATTCATGCGGGAAATCCAGGGTTCGGTGGTGGTACTGGCCAGTTCCATGCAGGCGCGCGCCAATGCGGAGCGTCGGCTCGGCTTCGACCAGGTGATGGCGGAACAGTTTCCGACGATCGAGGTGCTTCCGTCGCTGGAAGGACATAGCGACCCGGACACGATCAGGCGCGTCATGTCCACGGT
>JBAQHA010000547.1:0-1699 GCA_049288075.1 Oricola sp. | reverse complement strand
CGCGCCGGTCGCCGGATCGATGAAACGCGCCACCGTCACGTCGTGTGAGGGCGGTCCGAAACGGTAGGCATAGGTCGTGTCGAAGAACGCGCCGAACAGGTCTGTCGCCACGATCTCCATGTTCGCGCGGGGGCCAAGCGTCAGTTCCCGACGTCCGGAGACCACCGGCGTCGTCCCGTCGCGCAGGCAGGCGAGCGTCAGCACGACATCCTTTTGAGCGTTGGTTTCGTTGATCGCATGCACCGACAGGCCGTTATTGCCTTCGTCGGTCAGGGTCACCTGCAGCGGCCGGAAGGCGCGTTTGAGCGCGTACCAGGCCGGTTTCGGTTCGCCGGTGGAATCGACCACGCCCCAGCCCGCGCCGGGCAGCAGGTCCTGATAGGTGAACGCCAGAGCGCCCCTGCATGACGATGCGGCGCGACGCCATTCGGCAAAGGTCGCCTCCATGACTTCCCCGCTGACGGCGCGCGACAGGTCGAGATAGCGCGCCGGGTCGCCGTAGCGCATGTCGACCAGGTCGATCCCGTAGAGGAGCTGGAAATAGTGGTCGCGCACGTCCTCGAAATCCCAGCCCACGCCGCGGTCGCGCGGCACGCGCTCCTTCCAGCGAGGGTCGTGGCCGGGCATGACCGGCAGATGCGCGTCCAGCGTTCGTTGCTGCGGCACGTTGGAAAAGGCGAGGCATTCGCCGGCGAAGCGCACATTGGCGCGCCGCGCGTCTTCCAGCGGCCGTCGATATGCGCCGACGCCGTAATAATGCGCGATGCCCTCGTTGGGCGAAAACGGCATTGCGCCGCCGCAGGGCGAGTTGGGAACGTAGGGTACGTCCGGCCGATGCTCCGCGCACACATCTGGCAGGATCTCTTCGGTCAGCGGCCCCTTCCAGCGTTCCTCGGGCAGGCCGAGCATCGCCCCCTGCTGGCATATCTCGCTGCCGCCGCAAAGCACCGCGAGCGACGGGTTCGTTGCGATCCCGTGCAGGAATTGCCGCGCCTCCGCGCGCACCGTCTCCGCGAATGCCTCGTCGGAGACCGGGTAGTCGTAATTGGCGAACATGAAGTCCTGCCAGACCATCAGGCCGAGTTCGTCGCACAGCGCGAAGAATTCCGGGCTTTCATAGGCCATCGTGCCGCCGATGCGCAGCATGTTCATCCCGGCCTCGGCCGCCAATTCCAGCCACGGCCGGTAGCTTTCCCTGTCGCCCGGCAGCCGCATGATGTCGGCGTTAGACCACACCGCGCCGCGGCAGAAAACTCCCCAGCCGTTGATCCTCAGGCCGAAGCCCTTGCCATCCGGCCCCCGGTCGACCTCGATGCGGCGGAATCCCGTCCGGCCGAGATCGAACGCGACGCCATCCACTTCCAGTGAGACTTCGTGCAGCGCCGGCTCGCCATGGGTATGCGGCCACCAGGGCGCGACGCCTGCAATTCGCAGTTCCGCCGCCCAGCCGCCATCGGCCCGCCGCTCCGCTTTTGCCACGACTCCCGCGCAGCTCAGCACCGGATCGCCCTTCTGCGTCTCGACCCGGAACAAGACCGCAAGAAATCCGTTGCCATCTTCATCGAGCGTGGCCTTGAGTCTCTCTACGACAAGGCCGAACCCGTCCGGCCAGACCAGCGAAACCGGCCGCCACGGTCCGACCGCGTGAACCTCCGGGCACCAGCCCGGCATGTGGCCGAGCAGCGTCGTGCGCTTCAGC
>JBAQHA010000546.1:0-6951 GCA_049288075.1 Oricola sp. | reverse complement strand
GGCCGATCATCTACATGATCTGCGAACGCTCCCGGCTCGATCCGGCGATCTACATGGCGGTTCTGCCGGAGGACACGCTGCACGTGCTCGACCCAGCTTCCGCGGGAAGCTGGCTGGTGCAGACGTTCCGGGCGCTGGCGAAATCCGTCGTCTTCGACAAGGAGCATATCGTCGCCAATCGCCGCCTCGTGCGCCACCTCAAGGGCAAGGGCAAGCTGGCAGTCTACCTGCCCGAGGCCGTAGAGCCGGACGACGTCAATTTCAGGCTCTACCGGGCCGTCGCGTTGCTGGCGCGCAAGTCGAACGCGCGCGTCGTGCCGCTTTTCATGAAGAACTCGCGCTTCCTGCCTTCATCTTTCACGCCGGCGTCGCAAGCGCCGCGCCAACGCTTTCCGGCGCTCGCCGTGCATGCCCTGCCGGCTGAACGCATCGACACGCTGGTCGAGACATACGGACGCAACTTCATCACTCCGGCCAACGCCCTGTTCGACCGCATGGCGCTCGCCCGGGTGGACACCGCCGACCTGACACTCGGCCTGCACGGCGCATTCGTCGATGCCGCGAAGACCTACGGCCCGTCGCGCGTCATCCTGGAGGATACGGTAACGGGATCGATGACCTACAAGCTGATGCTGATCGGCGCGCGGGTGCTCGGAAAACGATTCCTTGCCATGTCGAACCGCGGCGAAGCCATGGGCGTATTATTGCCGAACGCCAACGGAGTCGTCGTCACCTTCCTGGCCCTGCAATCGGCGGGCCGCGTGGCCGCGATGCTCAACTATTCGGCCGGCGCATCGAACATCGTCTCGGCAATCAATACCGCGAAGATCGGGACGGTGCTGTCGTCGCGCGTGTTCATCGAGAAGGCGGAACTGCAGAATCTCGCCAAGGCCGTCGAGGACAACGGCACGAAGATCGTCTGGCTCGAAGACGTCCGGGCGACTGTCTCGACCATCGAGAAACTGGCGGCGGCTCTGCAGTGGAGACGGCCGCTGGTGAAGGTCGACGCCGAGGACCCGGCGGTCATCCTTTTCACCTCCGGCTCCGAAGGCACGCCGAAGGGCGTGGTGCTGTCACATCGAAACATCCACGTCAATGCGGCGCAGGCGGAGTCGCGCTTTTCCATCTCGGTGGAGGACACGCTGTTCAACGTGCTGCCGGTATTCCATTCCTTCGGGTTGACCGGCGGCACCGTGCTGCCGCTGCTCTATGGCGTGCGGCTGTTTCTCTATCCCTCGCCGCTGCACTACAAGCTTATCCCGGCCGCGGCGGCCAAGGTCCGGCCATCGATCATGTTCGGCACTGACACTTTCCTGATGGGTTACGCGCGCACGGCGAAGAACACAGATTTCGACAGCCTGCGCTTTGTCGTGGCGGGTGCGGAGGCGGTCAAGCCGCATACACAGGAACTCTACATGGAGCGCTTCGGATGCAAGGTGCTGGAAGGCTACGGCATGACGGAGGCTTCGCCCGTCGTCGCCGCCAATACCGGAACGCACGAGCATGCCGAATCCGTCGGCCGGATTTTCCCGGGCATTTCGATACGGCTGGAACCGGTCGAAGGCATCGACGACGGCGGGCGGCTCTGGGTCAGCGGGCCGAACGTCATGCTCGGCTACATGAAGGCCGATAGGCCAGGCGAGTTGCAGCCGCTTGTCGACGGCTGGCACGATTCCGGCGACATTATCGGCATCGACCGGGAGGGTTTCGTCGCCGTGCGCGGACGGGCGAAGCGCTTCGCCAAGATCGCCGGCGAGATGGTGTCACTTGGCGCGGTGGAAATGCTGGCCCAGGCGCTGTGGCCGGATGATCGCCATGCCGCCGTCTCGGTGCCGGACCGCCGCAAGGGCGAACGCATCGTGCTGGCGACGACCAAGGCGCACCCCGACAAGAAGGAAATCGTCGAATACGGCAGGCGCAGCGGCATGACCGAACTGATGGTGCCGTCGGAGGTGATCCCCTTCCCTGACATTCCCGTGCTCGGCTCCGGCAAGACCGACTACGTGACTACACTCAAGTGGATCGAGCACAAGCTCGGCATCGAGGACAAGGCGGCATAGCCGTTGTCAGGATTCGCTCTTCACCGTCGAAGCATGGGCGGCAGCCTCCTTGCGCCACATGCGCAGGCTGAACGGCAGGAAGGCCAGATAGGCTAGCACCGACACTGTCAGCGTGTGCCAGGTGTAGGTCGCCAGCATCGCGACGTAGAATACCACACCGAGGATCACCGGCATCACCTGGACGCGGGGAATGCGCGCGCCGAGCTTCTTGCCCGACCATACCGGCAGGTTGGAGACAAGCAGGAAGGCGACAGCAACCGTGTATATGGCCACGACCGTCGCATAGTAGAAATCCGGAACAATGCCGAGAAAACCCAGATAGACCGGCAGCAGAACGAGGAACGCCCCCCCAGGCGCCGGGACGCCGGTGAAATAGGCGCCCTGCCAACTCGGCCTCTCGCGGCTCTCCATCATCACGTTGAAGCGCGCGAGCCTCAATCCGCAGGCGATCGCATAGAGCATCGCGGCGATCCAACCGAGCGATCCGGCCTCGTCGAGCACATAGACATAGAGAACCAGCGCCGGCGCGACGCCGAAATTGACGATGTCGGCGAGCGAATCCATTTGCGCGCCGAATTTGGAAGTACCCTTGACCAGCCGTGCCACGCGACCGTCGATGCCGTCGAGAAAGGCCGCGAGCAGCACCATGTAGACCGCATCGTCGAAACGATGCTCGAAGGCCAGCCGCACACCGGTCATGCCGGCGCAGATGGCGAGCACCGTGATGATGTTGGGCAACACCACACGCAGCGGAATGTCGCGCAAGCGCTTGTTGTGGTTCTGGGAATCGCCGTTGTCGCCGGGACCGTGCGGTTCGAATGGAGGAAACGGGCCTTCGATGTCCATTGTTCGCCTCAGATCGTCCGGGTCTCGAGCGCGCCGGTTCCAGGGCGATAATCGGCGATGACAGTCTCGCCCGCAATGGCCGTCTGACCGAGTGCGACGCGCGGCACGGCGCCTTCCGGCAGATAGACATCGACCCGCGAGCCGAAGCGAATCAGGCCGAAGCGTTCGCCGGTTCCCAATGTATCTCCGTTCTTCGACCAGCACAGGATGCGACGCGCCACGAGGCCCGCCACCTGGACGACGCCAAGCTGGCCATGCGCGCTGTCGATGACGAGGCCGTTGCGCTCGTTCTCCATGCTCGCCTTGTCGAGATCGGCATTGAGGAACTTCCCCGGCCGGTAGGCGATCGCCTTGACCTGGCCATGGACGGGCGAGCGATTGATGTGGACGGAGAAGACGTCCATGAAGATCGAGATACGCATCATCGGCGTATCGCCGAGGCCAAGCTCACGGGGCGGCGCAGCGGGGCCGACGGCCGAGACCTTGCCGTCGGCCGGGCTGATGACGAGATCGTCGTCGAGCGGCGTGACGCGCGGCGGATCGCGGAAGAAATAGGCGCACCATGCCGTCAGCACGACGCCGAGATAGAACAGCGGCTCCCATAGCCATCCAAACAGGATCGCCCCGGCAGCGAAGCCGGCGATGAACGGCCAGCCTTCGCGGTGGATGGGTACAAGGGTATTCCTGATCGTGTCGGCAAGGCTCAAGCCGGCTCTCCTCTCGCAGTCGGGGTGAACCATCTAAGATGCCATCCGCGCCAAGGCAATGGCGCGCCGGGCAATTGAGTTATTTCGCGGCAGGGCGCAGATTGCCCGCCCGGGCACTAGGAGGACAGCATGGACGTCATTGTCGTCAAGATCATTCATTTCCTGAGCTTCAGCGTCGGGATCGGCGGCGGTGTCGCAGCGGCGCTGATCGGCGCGCGGGCGTCGCGCGCTCCGGCCGAGGCGGTACCCGTCCTGCGCGGGCTGCAGAAGACGATCGGCCGCATCGCGTTTGCCGCGGTCGTGCTGCTGTGGCTGACGGGCGGTTACATGGTCGAGGCGATCAAGGGGGGATGGTCGAACCTCGGTACGGCGTTCTGGCTGAAGATCGCAGCCGTCGTCGTGCTGACGGCAGCGTCAGCCACCGCGCAATACATGGTGCTGACAATCGCGCGGCGCGACCCGAGAAGGACGGGCCCGACCATGGCGAAGATCGGGATGACGGCGACCAGCGCGGCAATCGCCGCGCTGATCTTCGCGGTGATCGCCTTCAGCTGACGCCGGAGAAGCCGCGCGCGCTCTTCGGGTGAGTCGAGGCACTGACACCCGAATCCGGCTCGGGGAATTCCGCTTCCTCGCCGGGCAAAGGCAGGCGCTTGCGCACCACGACGCCAAGGTCGTCCGCCTCCCGGGCGTGGCGCAGCAGGCGTTCTGCCTCGATGGCTTCGGACTGGCGCGCCCACATCGATGCATAGAGTCCCTTCCCGGCCAACAGCTTGGCATGCGTGCCGCGTTCGGCGATCAGGCCGTCGCGCAGGACGATGATTTCGTCGCAATGGATGACCGTCGACAGACGGTGAGCGATGACCAGCGTGGTGCGGCCTTGCGAGACGAAGTCGAGCGCCTGCTGGATCTCCTGCTCGGTAGCGGTGTCGAGCGCCGAGGTGGCTTCGTCCAGCACCTGGATGGGAGGAGCTTTCAGGATCGTGCGGGCGATGGCGACGCGCTGCTTCTCGCCGCCGGAGAGTTTCAGCCCGCGTTCGCCGACCATGGTGTCGAAACCATCGGGCAGCGAGCGGATGAAATCACCAATCTGGGCGAGTTCCGCCGCCTTCTCGACCTCCGCGTCGGTCGCATCCGGGCGGCCGTAGCGAATGTTGTAGCGGATCGTGTCGTTGAACAGGACGGTGTCCTGCGGCACCATTCCGATGACGGCGCGCAGCGACATCTGCGTCACGTCGCGAACGTCCTGGCCGTCGACGGTGATCGACCCTTCCTGGACGTCGTAGAAACGGTAGAGCAGCCGCGAGATGGTCGACTTGCCCGCACCGGACGGGCCGACGATCGCCACCGACTTCCCGGCCGGGACCTCGAAGGAGATGCCCTTCAGGATCTGCCGCTGCGGGTCGTAGGCGAACTTCACGTCGTCGAAGACGATATGGCCGTCGGTGACGACGAGGTCTGGCGCGCCGGGTTTGTCGACAACCTCGGCCTTGACGTCGAGCAGGTCGAACATCTGCTCGATGTCGGTCAGTCCCTGGCGGATCTCGCGGTAGATGAAGCCGATGAAGTTGAGCGGCACCGACAGCTGCATGAGCATGGCGTTGATGAATACGAAGTCGCCGAGCGTCTGCGTGCCGGCCTGGACCGCGCGCGCCGACATCCACATCATGATCAGCATGCCGATGCCGAAGATCACGCCCTGGCCGAAGTTGAGCCAGCCGAGCGAGGTCCACACTTTGGTCGCGGCGCGTTCATAACCAGCCATCGAGGCGTCGAAGCGACGCGATTCCATCTCCTCGTTGCCGAAATACTTCACCGTCTCGAAGTTCAGAAGCGAGTCGATCGCCTTGGTATTGGCGTCGGTGTCAGATTTGTTCATGTCGCGTCGGATACTGATACGCCAGTCGCTCGCCCGGATGGTGAACCAGCCATAGAGCCAGACCGTCACGGCGGTGACCAGCACATAGGACCAGCCATAGGCGACGGCGAAGATGATCGCGGTCAGGACGAATTCGAGGATGGTCGGGGCGGTGTTGAGGATGGTGAAGCGGACGATCGTCTCGATGCCCTTGGTGCCGCGCTCTATGACGCGCGACAGGCCGCCGGTGCGGCGCTCGAGGTGGAAGCGCAGCGACAGCTGGTGCATGTGGACAAACGTCTTGTAGGCAAGCTGGCGCACGGCGTGCTGGCCGACGCTGGCGAAAAGCGAATCTCGCAACTGGTTGAGCCCGCCCTGAACGATGCGGAAGACGTTGTAGGCGACGACCAGCATGCCGGGGCCGAGCAGCAGCACCGGGACCCAGCCCGGCGCGTCGAGCTGACCGTCCAGCGCGTTGGTCGTCCATTTGAAGCCGTAGGGCACCAGCATCAGAACGAGCTTGGCGACGACGAGGTATACGGTCGCCCAGACGACGCGCATCTTCAGGTCCGGCCTGTCGGCCGGCCACATGTAGGGCCAAAGGTTGCGGATGGTCTCGAAGGTGGTTCCGCTCTCGGCGGAAACGGTCTTGGGAGGCAATGTCAATCCAATCAGGTATTGGCGGGAGCGCAGCAGCCGTCGGCGCAGCACTCGTCGATGATGGTGTTCAGTTCGCGCGAGACGCCACGCAGCGCTTCGCGGTTCAGGCGGTAGACAGAACGCGGCATGGCGCGCTCGTGAATGATCAGGCCCGCTTCGACCAGCACCTTGAGATGTTGCGACACGGTCGATTGCGCCAATGGCAGGTTCTCGACGACGTCACGGCAGACGCAGCCGTCGTGGCGAGACAGGTGGGCCAGAATCGCCAGCCTTGCAGGATGCGACAGGGCGGCGAGCCGATCGGCGATCGTTTCGGTGGGGGCGGACTTATTCATCGTTAATCGGCGATATACGATGAATAAGGCTTGAGTTCAATGCGCGCATGGCAGAAAACCATGCGCGCATCGTCAAATCGTCAGTTTGCGGACTCTTCGGGCACCGCGAAGACCTGGCCGGGCCAGATCATGTCCGGGTCCTTGATCTGGCTCTGGTTGGCCAGATAGATCGTCGTATAGCGGACGCCCTGTCCGTAGATCCGGCGCGAGATGTGCCAGAGCGTATCGCCGCGCCGGATGATCACCGACGAGTTGGTGCGCTTCAACTGTCCGGTGACGGTGACCCCTTCCGGCACGGCCGGCGGGCTGTCCGGCAGGGTAGCCGACGGCGCGGGGAGAACGGCCGCCGCGCTTTCGGTGCCGCCGCCAGCGCCCGACGACGCTTCCGGCTGCGTCGCGACCGCGGCCAGGCGGTCGCCCTCGCTGCGCGTGAACGGCACGGCCGCGCGTGCGCGCACTCCCGCTGTCGCCGGATCGATCAGGTC
>JBAQHA010000545.1:0-2739 GCA_049288075.1 Oricola sp. | reverse complement strand
TTCGATCAGCACGTCGACAGTGTTATCGTCGCAGCCCGAATGCTCTCCGCCCATGATGCCGGCGATGGATTCGACGCCGTTGTCGTCGGCGATGACGCAATTGTCAGGCGTCAGTTCGTATTCGCGGCCGTCGAGGGCCAGCACCTTCTCGCCCTCCTTCGCACGGCGCACGACGAGATTGCCGGCGACCTTGCCGGCATCGAAGACATGCAGCGGGCGGCCGCGGTCGAAGGTGATGTAGTTGGTGATGTCGACCAACGCGTTGATCGGGCGCAGGCCGATGGCGATCAGGCGCTTCTGCAGCCAGGCCGGGGACGAACCGTTCCTAACGCCCCTGACCAGGCGCAGGGCGAAACCGGGGCAGAGCCCGGGCTCCTCGATCGTGACCTTGACCGGGCATTCGCCCTCGCCGGCAGCGGGCTGGACGGCGGGCGTCTTCAACCTGCCGAGGCCGGCGGCGGCGAGATCGCGCGCGATGCCGGAGACGCCGGTGCAATCCGGGCGGTCGGGGGTCAGGTTGATGTCGATCACCGGATCGTCGAGACCGGCATAGGCCGCAAACGACGTGCCGACGGGCGCGTCGGCGGGCAGGTCGATGATGCCGGTATGGGCGTCGGAAATCTGCAGTTCGCGCTCCGAGCACATCATGCCATGGCTCTCGACGCCGCGGATCTTGCCGACGGAGAGCGTGACATCGATGCCGGGCACGTAAGTCCCCGGCGCGGCGAAGGCGCCGACGAGGCCGGCGCGGGCATTCGGCGCGCCGCAGACGACCTGGACCGGCTTGCCGTCACCGGTATCGACGGAGAGCACCTGCAGCTTGTCCGCGTCGGGATGTTTTTCGGCGGTCAGCACCTTCGCGATGACGAAGGGCCTGAAGGCGGCCTTGTCGTCGACGCTTTCGACCTCGAGGCCGATCTGCGTCAGCCGCTCGACGATCTCGTCGAGCGTGGCGTCGGTTTCCAGATGATCCTTCAACCAGGAGAGGGTGAATTTCATGGCTTTAGAGTTCCGTGTCGTCGGTTGCCAGCGCCTCGATGAGGCGGAAGCGCTCGCATACAAGCATCATGTCCGGCGAATAGCCGCCGTTGCGTTCGAAATAGTCCCGGTGGCCGTCGCGCCATTCGGGCAGGGTGCCGAAGCCCTCGCCCTCGTCGCGGGCGAAATCCTCATCGATCTCGTCGAAGCGGCGGAAGGTCACCTCCAGCGTCTCGATGATCGCGGCGGGTCGGCCCCTGCCGTCGAGGATGACTTCGCGGCGGCCGACCATCGGCAGTTCCGCCTTGCCGGGGCCGAAATCGCGCGCGCGGCCGCAGGTCGCCGTCTTGCGGCCCTGCAGGACCAGCGCCAGCAACTCGTCGGCCATCTCCGGCGTGTCGCCGAAGGAGAAGGTGACGGCTGCTGAATGGGCGTTCGGCGCCGTCACGCGCTCAGGCCCCCGAAAAGGGTCGGCATGTCGAGCGGGCGGAAGCCGTAATGGCCGAGCCAGCGCACGTCGGCCTCGAAAAAGGCGCGCAAATCCGGCATGCCGTATTTCAACATGGCGAGGCGGTCGATGCCCATGCCCCAGGCGAAGCCTTGGAACTCGTCGGGATCGAGCCCGCCCGAACGCAAAACGTTGGGATGCACCATGCCGCAGCCGAGGACCTCAAGCCAGTCCGTGCCCTCGCCGAAGCGCACCTCGCCGGGTTTGGAACGGTCGCACTGGATGTCGACCTCGAAGCTCGGTTCGGTGAAGGGAAAGAAGGATGGGCGGAAGCGCATGTTGAGGTGCTCTACCTCGAAGAAGGCCTTGAAGAACTCGATAAGCACCCATTTCAGGTTGGCGACGTTGGCATGGCGGTCGATCACCAGTCCCTCGACCTGATGGAACATCGGCGAGTGGGTGGCGTCGGAATCCTGGCGGTAGGTCTTGCCGGGGATGACGATGCGGATCGGCGGCTTCTGCGCCTCCATGGTGTGGATCTGCACCGGGGAGGTGTGCGTGCGCAGCAGCTTGCGCTCGCCGTTGGCGTCCGGATTGAAGAAGAACGTGTCGTGCATCTCGCGGGCCGGATGGCCCTCGGGGAAATTCAGCGCCGTGAAGTTGTAATAGTCGGTCTCGATGTCCGGACCCTCGGCGATCGCAAAGCCCATGTCGGCGAAGATCGCCGTCAGCTCGTCGGTGACCTGGGTGATCGGGTGAATGCGGCCGGTCTCGGCCGGAGCGGCGCGCACCGGCAGGGTGACGTCGACGGTCTCGGTCGCCAGTCGCGCATCGATCGCCGCGTCGCGCAGTTCGGCCTTGCGGGCGTTGATGGCGGCGGTGACGCGGTCGCGGAGGCCGTTGATCGCCGGACCCATGACCTGACGTTCCTCCGGCGACATGGCGCCGAGCGTCTTCAGCCGTTCGGAGACGGAACCCTTCTTGCCGATGGCGCCGACGCGCACGGCCTCGATCGCCGCCTCGTCGGCCGCCGACGCGATGTCGGCCATCAGGTTTCGTTCAAGTTCGGCCAGCTCTTCCATGGGACATCCTGCAGAAATACGCAGGCGCGGCCGCGGGCCGCGCCATTCGCCGCTCTCATATCAGGATTTCGCCGCAGGTCCACACCCGGCGGACCAGTTTGGGCTCGCCGCGGTCAGGATGGCTTCCGCGAAATCATCATCATGAAGGGAACGGCGTCGTCCTTCTCGCGGATCAGCGAACCGAGCGCCGTGACGACAGTACCGGACGGATTTTTCATCGCGGCGTTGATC
>JBAQHA010000544.1:0-2617 GCA_049288075.1 Oricola sp. | reverse complement strand
GGTGTCTGTCGAGGCCTATACCAACCATTTCTCGAACGCCAATCAGTGTTTCAGCAATGGCGGGCTCGAATCGACCGGCATGCGCGTCGGGTTGAAATTCTAGACTCGTGCGCCGTTTGTCGGAAACGGCGAACGAGTCCTAGCCCCTGACTTGTCGCGTTTCCGGACGGCGAACCGGTTTCCGCTTCGGCTGAAACGCTTCGGGAAAATCCCGGCCGCCGCCTGCGCCGGCCCGGCCCGCGAAACGACGAAGACCCGGCTTGCGCCGGGTCTTGTTCATTGTGCGTTCGAGATGCCGATTACAACGAGCGGGCGATCTCTTCCACGCGGAAGCACTCGATCACGTCGCCGGCGCGGATGTCGTCGTAGTTCTCGAAGGCCATGCCGCATTCCTGGCCGACCGGCACTTCGGAAACCTCGTCCTTGAAGCGCTTGAGGGTCTTGAGCTTGCCTTCGTGGATGACGACGTTGTCGCGGACCAGACGCACGCCCGCGCCGCGCTCGACCTTGCCCTCGGTGACCTTGCAGCCCGCGACCTTGCCGACCTTGGTGATGTTGAACACCTCGAGGATCTCGGCGTTGCCGAGGAAGGTCTCGCGGCGCTCCGGAGAAAGCAGGCCCGACATGGCCGCCTTCACGTCATCCAGCAGGTTGTAGATGATGTTGTAGTAGCGGATTTCGACGCCCGATTCCTCGGCCAGGTCACGCGCCTGCTTGTTGGCGCGCACGTTGAAGGCCATGATCGCGGCGCCGGTGGATTCGGCGAGCGACACGTCCGTCTCGGTGATGCCGCCGGCGCCCGAATGGATGATGCGGGCGCGGACTTCGTCGGTGCCGAGCTTGTCGAGCGCGCCGATAATCGCTTCCACGGAACCCTGCACATCGCCCTTGATGACCAGCGGGAATTCCGCCAGTTCGTTGTCGCGGGCCTGGGCCATCATCTGTTCGAGCGAACCGCGCGAACCGGTCTGGCGCGCGACCGCCTTTTCGCGCGACACGCGCTGACGGTATTCGGCGATCTCGCGGGCGCGGGCCTCCGAGTCGACGACGGCGACGCGGTCACCGGCCTGCGGCGTGCCATTGAGGCCAAGGATCTCGACCGGCAGCGACGGCTCGGCTTCCTTCAGGTTCTCGCCGCGATCGTTGAGGATCGCGCGGACGCGGCCCCATTCATCGCCGGCAACGACGATGTCGCCGATCTTCAGCGTGCCGGCCTGCACCAGAACGGTGGCAACGGAGCCGCGGCCCTTGTCGAGCTTGGCCTCGATGACCACGCCTTCGGCGGTGCGGTCCGGATTGGCCTTCAGGTCGAGGATTTCGGATTGAAGCAGGATCGCTTCGAGAAGACCGTCAAGATTGATGCCCTTGAGCGCCGAAACCTCGACGTCCTGAACTTCACCGCCCATCGATTCCACGAAGACCTCGTGCTGGAGCAGCTCGGTGCGGACCTTCTGCGGATTGGCGTCCGGCTTGTCGACCTTGTTGATCGCCACGATCAGGGGAACGCCGGCGGCCTTGATGTGATTGATGGATTCAATCGTCTGCGGCATGACGCTGTCGTCGGCCGCGACCACCAGGATGGCTATGTCGGTCGCCTGGGCGCCACGAGCACGCATCGCGGTAAAGGCGGCGTGGCCGGGCGTGTCGAGGAAGGTGATCTTCTGACCGTCCTTCTCGACCTGGTAGGCGCCGATATGCTGGGTTATGCCGCCCGCTTCGCCGGAAACCACATTGGCGTTGCGGATGGCGTCGAGCAACGAGGTCTTGCCGTGGTCGACGTGACCCATGATGGTTACGACCGGCGGACGCGGCTTCATGTCCTCGGGACGATCGGCGACATCGAAGATGCCTTCCTCGACGTCTGCCTCGGTGACACGCTTGACCGTGTGGCCGAATTCCTCGGCAATGAGTTCGGCGAGATCGGCGTCGATCAGGTCGCCGGGCTTCAACATCTGGCCTTCCTTCATCAGGAACTTGACCACGTCGACGGCGCGCTCGGCCATGCGCTGGGCGAGTTCCTGGATGGTGATGGTCTCGGGAAGCTGGACCTCGCGCGAAATCTTCTCGCGCGGCTCATTGCCGGCGAGAGACCGCTTGAACTTCTCCTGGCGGCGACGCATCGCCGAGAGCGAGCGCGAACGGCCTTCGCCGTCGGCGCCGACATTCGACAGCGTCAACTTGCCGCGACGGCGTTCGTCTTCGCGGCGCGGAGCGGGTTTCGGCGCCTCGGGAACGCGGCTCGTGCCCGGACGGCGCGGACCGGTGCGTTCCTCCTCCTCTTCCTGGCCGGCGCGACGAACGGCCGGCTTGGCGTGGGCGGCGCCCGCCTTTTCCTCTTCCGGAGCAGGCGCGCGCTTGGCGGCCTCTGCCTCGGCGCGTTCGCGCGCCGCCTTTTCCGCGGCCAGACGCTCCTCTTCCTCGCGCTGACGGCGCTCGGAATCGGCGCGTTCGCTTGCACGGCGCTCGTCTTCCTCGGCGCGGCGCCTGGCGTCTTCGGCCGCACGCTTGCGATCCTCGACCTCGCGGGACTTGGCTTCCTCGAGCGCACGCTTGCGCGCTTCCATCTCGCCGGCGGAGAGTTGGTTGAGCACGACGCCGCCGCGCGGCTCCTCCGCGC
>JBAQHA010000543.1:0-1825 GCA_049288075.1 Oricola sp. | reverse complement strand
CAGCGCCCCCTGCTCGTCGCAGACCTCGGTCCCGACCGGGACCTCGACCTCGAGGGCGGCGCCCTCAGCGCCGCGGCGACCACCGCCACGGCCGTGTCCGCCGGCGGGCGCCTTGAAGTGGTGCCGGTGGCGGAAGTGGCTCAGGTCCTGGAGCTGGCGCGTGGCGACGAGCACGACGTCGCCGCCCGGGGCGCCGTCGCCCCCGTCGGGCCCGCCCTTGGGGACGTACTTCTCACGGCGGAAGCTGACCGAGCCGTCGCCGCCGTGCCCGGCACGCACGCAGATGCTGGCCTTGTCGAGCATGACGGGCGGGCCGGCGCTCGCCGGCGCTGGTCAGGCCTCGGGGACGACCGAGACGAAGCGTCCGGCAGCCTTCTCGACGAAGACGACGCGGCCGCCCACCTTGGCGAACACGGTGTGATCGACGCCGATCCCGGCGCCCTCGCCGGCGCGGAAGCGGGTCCCGCGCTGACGGACGATGATCGATCCGGCCGGCACGACCTCGCCCGCGAAGACCTTGACGCCGAGACGCTTGGACTCGGAGTCGCGGCCGTTGCGGCTGGTGCCGGCGCCCTTCTTATGCGCCACTCTTCTTCTCCTTCTCAGCCTTCAAGGTGATCGACTCGACGGTCAGCCGCGAGAGCCGGCTGCGGTGGCCGCGGGTCTTCTTGAAGGTCGACTTCGGCTTGTAGGTGAAGACGCGGATCTTCTCGCCGAGCACGTGCTCGGTCACCTTGACCTTGACCTTGGCGTGCTTGGCGGCGTCGGCGTCGTACTCGCCGTCGCCGGTGCGCACGGCCAGGGGCTCGAGGGTGAGGCTCTTGCCCTCCTCGGCGTCGACGCGGTCGACGACGAAGGTGTCGCCGGTGCTCACCTTGAACTGCTGCCCGCCCACGCGCACGATGGCGTAGGCGACGTCACTCTGCTTCATAGGATCTCCCTCGGGACAACGGCCCATGATGGTAGTCAATCGCGGGGAGGGCTGTCAACGCGACCCTCCCGCCAGCACCGCCGTGGCCCCGGTGCGCGCGGTCGCCGTGATGCGCACCCGGCGGTGTTCGCCGAGGTGGGGCCGTCCGCCCTCGACGATCACCATGTAGCCCTCGACGTAGCCCACGGCGTCGCGCGGGCTGTAGGTGAGGGCGAACTCGAGCTCGAGGTCGACCTCCTGACCCTCGCTGACCGGCACGCGAAGCTCCTGCACGTGCGCGACCGAGCCCTCGGCGAGGATGCGGATGCCGTCGACGGGCACCGTCGACGAGCTCTCGAGGAAGACGCGGCGCTTGGTCTCGCGCTCGAGCACCTTGAGGCGCCCGTTGGCCTCGAGCCGCTCGGCGACGCCGCGGTTGACCTCGACGAGCACGGCCTTGGCGTTGGACTTGCGGGCGTGTGCACGCACGCGGCGCTCGACCGCCAGCGCCACCGTCTCCTCCGACAGCACGCGGGCCTTCCCCATGCAGGTCTGGCAGGTGCGCGTGAGGATCCCGCGGGCGCCGTCGGTCGTGTTCTGGCGCGTCATCTCGACGAGGCCGAGCGGGGAGAGTTCGACCACGTAGCTCTTCGTGCGGTCGGTCTCGAGCTCGGCCTCGAGCTTGGCCAGCACCGTCTCGCGATTGCGGGCGTGGGCCATGTCGATGAAGTCGATGACGATGATCCCGCCGATGTCGCGCAGGCGGAGCTGGCGCACCACCTCGCGGGCGGCCTCCATGTTGGTCCTCAGGATGGTGTCCTCGAGGGACCGGCCGCTGGTGAAGCGGCCCGAGTTGACGTCGATCACCGTCAGCGCCTCGGTGTGGTCGATGACCAGGTTGCCGCCGCTCGGCAG
>JBAQHA010000542.1:0-24235 GCA_049288075.1 Oricola sp. | reverse complement strand
GAGCGCCGCCGCCCAGTCGAGCATCTCGGCGATGCCCGGCTTCTTTTCGAGCTCTTCCTTGCGCAGCGCCTGCACGAAACCGACGATCTGCTCGGCCAGCCGGTCTTCCAGCGCCGGGCATCTTTTGGCGAGGATCGCCATCTCGGTGCGCCGGTCGGGATAGTCGACATAGTTGTAGAGGCAGCGCCGCCGCAGCGCGTCCGACAGGTCGCGCGCGCCGTTCGCCGTCAGGATGACGTATGGGCGCGATGTCGCCTCGATCGTGCCGATCTCCGGAATGGTGATCTGGAAATCGGACAGGATTTCCAGAAGGTAGGCCTCGAATTCCTCGTCGGCGCGGTCGATCTCATCGATCAGCAGCACGGCAGGCTTGTCCTGCCGGATCGCCTCGAGAAGCGGCCGCTGCAGCAGGAACTTCTCCGAGAAGATGTGATCCTCGATCTCGCTTGACGGCTTGTGCTCTTCGGCCGCCGCGCGGATCGACAACAATTGCCGCTGGTAGTTCCACTCGTAGATGGCATGCGAGGCGTCGAGTCCCTCGTAGCATTGCAGGCGGATCAACTTCGTGTCCCGCAACTCCGCGAGGGTCTTGGCGATTTGCGTCTTGCCGACACCGGCCGGACCTTCGAGCAGCAGCGGCTTGCCCAGCGTCACCGCCAGGAAAAGCGCCATCGCCAGGTCGTCGGACGCGACATAGCCGGCATTCGCCAGATCGGCCTGCAATGTTTGCCAGGACATCGTCATCTCCGCCGGCATCCGGGTTTCAGCCCGGATGCCTGTTGTGCCGGATCGCGCTCAGCCGTGCAGACCGAGGTCGTGCGCGATCTTCCAGATGCGCCAATGATCGTGCGGCATGTGAGCCTGCTTGAGGCCGAATGGCCGGAACGCGTCATGGACGGCGTTGGAGAAGGCCGGGACCGAGCCGACATTGGGGCTTTCGCCCACGCCCTTGGCGCCGATCGGATGATGCGGCGATGGCGTGACTGTATGGTCGGTCGTGTAGTGCGGCGTCTCCCATGCAGTCGGCAGGAAGAAGTCCATCAGCGTACCGGTCTTGACGTTGCCCATGTCGTCATAGGCCAGTTCCTGGCCCATGGCGATGGCGTAACCCTCAGTCGCGCCGCCATGCACCTGGCCCTCGATGATCATCGGGTTGATGCGCGTGCCGCAATCGTCCAGCGCGTAGAACTGGCGGATTTCGTGCTCGCCCGTATCGGCGTCGATCTCCATGACGCAGATATAGGCGCCGAACGGGTAGGTCATGTTCGGCGGATCGTAGTAGCTCACCGCCTCCAGACCGGGCTCGAGGCCGGGGATCGCCTGGTTGTAGGACGCGAAGGCGACTTCCTTCATCGTCTTGAAACGCTCGGGCGCGCCCTTGACCACGAAGCGGTCGACGTCCCATTCCACGTCGTCGTCATGCACTTCGAGCATATAGGCGGCGATCATCTGCGCCTTTGCGCGGATCTTGCGGCCGGCCATGGCGGTGGCGGCGCCGGCGACCGGCGTCGAGCGCGATCCGTAGGTGCCGAGACCGTAGGGCGCGGTGTCGGTATCGCCTTCCTCGATGGTGATGTCGTCGGCCGGGATGCCGATCTCGGAGGCGAGGATCTGCGCGAAGGTTGTCGCGTGTCCCTGCCCCTGGCTGATCGTGCCGAGCCGCGCGATCGCGGATCCCGTGGGATGGATGCGGATTTCGCAGGAATCGAACATGCCGAGGCCGAGGATGTCGCAATTCTTCACCGGGCCTGCGCCGACGATTTCGGTGAAATGCGTCAGCCCGATGCCGAGCAGCTTCCGGGTCTTGCCGGCCTTGAAGTCCTCGATCCTCTGGGCCTGTTCCTTGCGAAGCTCGGCATAGCCGACCGCCTTCAGTGCCTTGTCCCAGGCGGTGTGATAGTCGCCGGAGTCGTATTCCCAGCCGAGCGCCGACTGGTAGGGGAACTGGTCCTTGTTGATGAAGTTCTTCGCCCTGAGTTCGGCCGCATCCATGCCGAGCTCGATGGCGAGGACCTCGATCATCCGCTCGATGAAATAGGCCGCTTCCGTGACGCGGAACGAGCAGCGATAGGCGACGCCGCCCGGCGCCTTGTTGGTGTAGACGCCGTCGACCGCCAGGTAGGCGACCGGGATGTCGTAGGAGCCGGTGCAGATGTTGAAGAAGCCGGCCGGGAACTTGGTCGGATCGGCGCAGGCGTCGAAGGCGCCGTGATCGGCGGTCACGTGGCAATGCAGCCCGGTGATCTTGCCGTCCTTCGTGGCGGCGATCCTGCCCTTCATCCAATAGTCGCGGGCAAAGGCCGTCGCCATCAGGTTGTCCATCCGGTCCTCGACCCACTTCACCGGTACGCCGGTGACGATCGAGGCGACGATTGCGCAGATATAGCCCGGATAAACGCCGACCTTGTTGCCGAAGCCGCCGCCGATATCCGGCGAGATAATACGGATATTGTGCTCGGCGATGCCGGAGATCAGCGAGGCGACCGTGCGCACTGCATGCGGCGCCTGGAAGGTGCCCCATACGGTCAGCTTGCCGTTGACCTTGTCCATCGAGGCAACGCAGCCGCAGGTTTCGAGCGGGCAGGGGTGCGTGCGGTGGTAGTAGACCATCTCCTCGGCCACGACCTCGGCCGAGCCGAGCACTTTCTCGGTCGCATCCCGGTCGCCCTGTTCCCACGTGAAGATGTGGTTGTGGTGACGCCTCGGCCCGTGCGCCCCCTCCGTCTTGCCGGCGAGGTCCTCGCGCAGCACCGGCGCGTCTGGCGCCTCAGCCTTGAACGGATCGACGACGACGGGAAGCTCCTCGTATTCGACCTCGACCAGTTCCACGGCGTCGGCGGCGATGTAGCGGTCCTCGGCGACCACGAAGGCCACTTCCTGGCCCTGGAACAGCACCTTGCCGTCGGCCAGCACCATCTGGACGTCGCCGGCCAGCGTCGGCATCCAATGCAGGTTGAGCGGACGAAGATCATCGGCCGTCAGTACGGCGATGACGCCGGGAAGCGCCTTGGCCTTGTCCGCGTTGATCGACTTGACGCGGGCATGGGCGTAAGGTGAGCGCACGAAATCGCCGAACAGCATGCCCGGCATCTTGATGTCGTCGACATAATTGCCCTTGCCCTGGGTGAAACGCGCGTCCTCGACGCGCTTGCGGGACGAACCGAGGCCCTTGAGGGCGGCGGCGCGATCGGCTTTCGGGGGAGTCATCTCGTTCATTGTGCTGCCTCCTTGGCGGCGTTCAGTTCGGCCGCGGCGGCGAGGATTGCCTTGACGATGTTCTGGTAGCCCGTGCAGCGGCACAAATTGCCGGCCATGCCGAAACGGACGTCCTCCTCGGTCGGATCCGGATTTTCCTGCAGGAAGCGCCATGCGCGGGTGATCATACCCGGCGTGCAGAAGCCGCACTGCAGCCCGTGATGCTCCTTGAACATCTGCTGCAGGACGTGCAGCCCGTCAGGCGTGCCCAGCCCCTCGATGGTGGTGATGCTGGTGCCGTTGGCCTGCGCGGCGAAGACCGTGCAGGACTTCACCGACTTGCCGTCCATGTCGACGGTGCAGGCGCCGCAATGGGAGGTTTCGCAGCCGATATGCGGGCCGGTGATCGACAGCTCCTCGCGCAGCACGTGGATCAGCAATTCGCGCGGTTCGGCAAGCAGTTCGACCGGCTTGCCGTTGACCGTCAGTTTGATGTGCATCTTGCTCATGAAATTCCTCCCGATCAGGCGCGCGACGCGGCGCGCTCGATGGCCCGGCGCAGGATCACGCCGGCCACGTGTTTCTTGAAGTCGACCGGACCGCGATTGTCCTCCTGCGGATCAATCGCCGACAGCATGGCGACGACCGCCGCGTCGAGGGCGGCCTTGTCGAGCGCCGAACCGGCCAGCGCCTTTCCTGCCTCCTCGCACCATACCGGCGTGTCGGAGAGATTGGTCATGGCGATAGAGGCCGACTTGCAGGCCGCGCCGTCCTTTTCGATTAGCACCGCAGCGGCGGCCGTCGCGTAGTCGCCGATCTTGCGCTTCTGCTTCTCGTAGGCGTAGCCGCCATTCGACGCCTGGAAGCGGATGGAGACGAGAATCTCGTCATCGCCGCGCGCGGTGAAATAGGCGGCTTCATAGAAATCGCGCGCCGCGACGTCACGCGTCCCGTTCGGACCGGCGAGCGTGTAGACCGCGCCGAGACACTGCATCAGCCCGGGCATGTCGTTGCCCGGATCTCCATTGGCGACGTTACCGCCGATCGTGCCGACATAACGCACCTGCGGATCGGCGATCTGCAGCGAGGCCTCGCGTACCATAGGGGCGGCCTTCGCCAGCGCCTTGTCGGCGATCAACTCGTGCTGCGTCGTCATGGCGCCAATGGTCACGGTCGATCCTTCGACCTTGATGCCCTTCAGGGCCGCGATGTCCTGCAGGTCGACCAGGTGGCCAACCTCGGCCATGCGCAGCTTCATCATCGGAATAAGGCTGTGGCCGCCCGCGATGGCGCGCGCCTCGTCGCCGTATCTGGCGAGCAGCGCAATTGCACCGTCGACGGAATCCGGCCGGTGATAGTCGAATGAACTGGGTATCATGTACTTCCTCCCGAGATCCGGAAGCGCCACGTCGTGCGGGCGCTCCCATCGCTTACGAGAGATAGAAACCGGACCTTGGGGAGCGACCGCAAAGGCACGGCGGGCGCGTCGCATTTCACGAAATGCGATTTATCCGCACGAAATGCGAAAGCGGCCTTTTTTCGGGAATGGCTGCGTCAGAGACCGAGCGCTTCGCGCACGCCGGCGACGTTGCCGCGGCTGACCGGCGCGTATTTCAATGACTGCGCGCCCTCGAAATGGCACGAGCCGCTGTCCTTGTGCCGCTCGAAGGCGGTCACCTGATGCATGTTGACGAGGTAGCTGCGATGCGTGCGCAGGAACAGCGCCACCGGCAGGCGCTTCTCCGCTTCCGAGATCGACCACGGGCAGAACAGCTTCTCCTGGCGCGTGTAGAGCACCGTGTAATGGCCCTCGGCGCGCATCGCGATCACCTGGTCGGCCGGAATGAAATGCGTGCGCTTGTCGCGCTCGTAAGGGATGCGCAGGGTTTCGCCGCGCGTCAGCGTGATCGGCGGCGATTGTACCGTGGCAGCGGGAACGAAGCCGGCCTCGGCCGGCGCGCCGCCGGCGGGCACCAGCCCGGACGGGTTCCGGCCGGGAGAAAACAGGGTAATGACGTAGTTGGTCGACGACAGCAGGAAGGTGCCGCAGATCACGAAGGCGGAGAACATGACGATCAGCGCCAAAGTGCCGTTCTCGATGCGCGGCGTCAGACCGGCAAGGGCGCCGGAGGGCTGGAACGACGTCCAGGCGATGGCGACAAAATGCACCACGACGACGGACGAGCCGAAGATCACCGTCGAGGCGAGGATATGCGCCGTGTCGCGCTTCGAATAGGCGACGCCTATCGCGGTGATGCCCATCAGCGTGGCGCCGAGGATCGCCAACGCGACGCCAATTGGATCGTAGAGCGGCAGGCAGCCACGGATCGCCGACATGCCGACATAGTGCATGACGACGATGCCGTTGCCGAGGATCGTGCCGGCGATCACCTGGCACAGCCATGTCCGCGGCGCGAAATGCATGGTCAGAAGCGCGATACCGGCCATCAGGATGGAGATCAGCGCGGAGCCGAGCGTGTAGAGGGCGTCATAATCGATCGGCAGGGGAAAGCGCATCGCCAGGATCGCGACGAAATGCATCGACCAGATGCCGCCGCCGAGCGCCAGAGACGCCATGACGATCTGCGTCTTGCGGCGTCCTTCGGGAAGCGCCGAGATGCCCTTCGTCAGCGTGAGCCCCGTGAACGTCGCCATCAGCGAAACGAGGATGGACGCAAAGACCAGGAGATAATCGTAGGTCGGCGTGATCATGGCTTGCCCGGGATGGCTCCTCCAATCCAAATCCCAACAATGCAAGTCTAGCGCCTATTGAGGGCGCGTGTCACGTTTCGCGGAGGCGGGACTGCACGATTTGTGGGCAGGCAATCCGGGGATGGTTTGCGAAGGCATTTCCGGATTGACCGAAAGCGGCCGCGCGGTTGTCCGGTCATCCGGGGAACGCGGCGTCACTATTCGTTGCGCAGGCGCAGGTAACTCATGGAAATGTGGGAGCGGCGGATGTGGCCGACGACGGACAGATCGCCGAGCTCGACGGCGGCGACGATGTCGGCAACCTCGCGATGGAAAATGTTGATCTCCTCGGCCAGCATCGCCTCGTAGCGTTCCAGCCGCGACGCGGTCTTCAGCCAGATCCGGGTCGTCTGGTAGTAGAGTCGTTCCGAGATTTCGCGCAGCGGCTCGTTGCCGGTCAGCGAGTTCAGGAGGTGGAAGAAATCCATGTTGATGAGCGCAAACTCGCGCGGATCGGGTTTCGCCACCAGCGCGTCGCAGCGCGCCAGCAAAGCGCGAAAGGCCGCTTTCTTCGATGCGTCGGGGGCGATCGGCGCGAGCTTGCCGACCAGTTCCGCAAGCTCGATGCGCAACTGGTAGACCTGTTCGAGTTCATCGACGTCGATATCGGTGACGATGGTGCCGACCCCGTGTACTGAACGCAGCAGGCCTTCCGCCTCCAGTTTCACCAGAACGCGCCGGATCGGCGTGCGGCTGACACCGAACTCCTCGGCGAGATCCTCCTCGCGCAGGCGCGCGCCGGGCGGATGATCGAGCATGCAGATCTGCATGCGCAAGGTTTCGTAGATGCGGTCGAAGCGCCTGCGCGCGCCCTCGTCGGGCGCGGCGCCCCGGCCGATCAACGCGTCGCCGGCGGGTTCCGTCCTGATGTCGCTCATCCGACCATCTTCAATCGCAGTTTCTCCAGCATGTCCATGCAGGCGGAAAGCTGGTCGAGCGAGACATATTCGTCCGGCTTGTGCGCCTGGGCGATCGAGCCCGGGCCGCAGATGACGACCGACATGCCGCGGGCCTGGAACAGGCCGGCCTCGGTGCCGAAGGCGACGACGTCGGCGTGGCGTTCGCCGGTGAGTTCGAAGACGATGTCGCGGGCTTCCGACTCCGGCATCACCGCCAGGCCCTCGACCTCGCCGATCGTGTGCGTGATGATGTCCGCCGCGGGCGAAACGGCCCGCATGGCCGGGCGCAGCACCGTGTCGACATAGGCGGCCAGGTCGTCCTTGACGAAGCCGGCGTCGGACGACTGAACCGGGCGCATTTCCCATTCGACGGCGCAATGGCCGGCTATGATGTTGCGCGCCGCGCCACCGGCGATGCGGCCAACCTGCACCGTCGTCCATGGCGGGTCGAAACGGCTGCCTTCGGGCGCGCGCGGCTTCAACTGCTCGCCGAGATCGAGCAGGCGAGAGATGTACCGCGCGGCGTATTCGACCGCGTTGACGCCCAGGTCCGGCTGCGATCCGTGGCCCTCCAGCCCCGTGAACTCGGTCGTGTATTCGTGGCAGCCCTTGTGGCCTTCGATAACCCGCATCTCCGTCGGCTCGCCGATGATGGCGACCGAGGGACGGATGCCGGCATTGGCCAGTTCGCCCATCAGCGCGCGGGCACCGAAGCAGCCGACTTCCTCGTCATAGGTGAAGGCGAAATGCAGCGGGCGCTTCAGGTCGCTTGCGGCGAAGGCCGGGGCCATGGCGAGGCAGCAGGCGATGTAGCCCTTCATGTCGCAGGTCCCGCGCCCGTAGAGCAGGCCGTCGCGCTCGGCCATCGCGAAGGGATCGGTCGTCCAATCCTGACCTTCGACGGGCACGACGTCGCTGTGCCCGGACAACACGATGCCGCCATCGCCTTCGGGGCCCAGCGTCGCGAACAGATTCGCCTTGGTGCCGGTCTCGTCGCGCGACATCAGCACGCGCGCACCGACGCTGGACAGGAGGTCGGTCGCATAGGCGATCAGTTCGAGATTGCCGTCCGACGAGACGGTCGGATAGGCGATCAGGTCGGCAAGGATGTCACGGGCGCGTGGGAGGGATGTCATGGTAGGTACGGTCAATCCTTGACGAAGAGCTTGCGCGGCCGGTCGCAGAAACATTCGGCGGCGCCACTGTCGCGTATAAGGATGCTTTCGGTGATTTCCAGCCCCCAATCGGCCATCCAGAGGCCAGGCATGAAATGAAAGGTCATGCCGGGCTCTAGGATGGTCTCGTCCTCGCGGCGCAGCGACACGGTGCGTTCGCCCCAGTCCGGCGGATAGGAGAGCCCGATCGCGTAGCCGCAGCGGCCTTCCTTGGCGATGCCGGCTTTTTCCAGCGAAGTGAACAGCGCGTCGGCGATATCCCCGGCCCGGTTGCCGGGCCGTGCGGCCTCGATGCCTGCTTCCAGACCGTCGACCAGCGCCTTCTCGGCGTCCAGCATCACCTGCGGCGGCTTGCCGAGATAGACCGTGCGGCAGAAGGGCGTGTGGTAACGGCGGTAGCAGCCGGCGAGCTCGAAAAAGGTGGCGGCATTGTTCTCGAACGGCCTGCCGTCCCAGGTCAGATGCGGCGCGGCGGCGTCGGCCCCAGACGGCAAGAGCGGCACGATTGCCGCGTAGTCTCCCCAGTCGTCGCCGACTCCGCGCACCGCGTCGCCAAGAATTTCGGCGACGAGATCGTTCTTGCGCATGCCCGGCTCGATACGCTCGACGATGCCGTCGACCATTCTCTCGGCGATGCGCGCCGCCTTGCGCATGAAAGCGATCTCCTGGCCCGACTTGACGTTGCGCTGCCAATTGACGAGGGCCGTCGCATCCTCGAGGCGGGCTTCCGGAAGTTCCTCGCGCAGGACGAGCCAGGCCTTGGCGGAGAAATAGTAGTTCTCCAGTTCCAGCCCGATCCGCCCCCTGGCGTGCCCCATGTCGCGCAGATGCGCGGCGAGGTCCTGCATGGGGTGGCGTATTGCCGACTGGATGTAATGATCCGCGTAGCGCGCGATGCGGTCCTCCTCCATCCAGACGGTGCGCGATGCGCCGTTGCCGTCCTGGCTGCGGCCCCACCAGACCGGGTCGCGGTCGTGGCTCACGATGACGCCCTGATGGACGTAGAAGGACCAGCCATCATAGCCGGTCAGCCAGGCCATATTGGAGGGATCCTCGACGAACAGAACATCGATCTCGCGCGCCGCCATCGCGCCGCGGACCCTGGCGAGCCGACGGGCATATTCATCCCTGGAAAAGGGCAGGTCCTGGGCGGGCATGATGTCTCCTGAAGCTCCCGTGCGCCTGCTGCCGGCGCCTAATGTGTACAACAGACCATTTTGGCGGCAGACTGCCTGACAATCTAGCGACAAACCGGCGATAATGTCGTTGACATGATCTAATCTATCGTGATGTTGTACACAACTGGATAAATTGCCAACAACAAAACAGGGAGCAATGCAATGAGGCGTACATTTCTGAAAGGGATCGCGGCGCTCGGCGCCGCAGCACTGACGCTGGGAGCGATGGCCGGCTCGGCCTCGGCGCAATCGCTCATGGAGAAGGCAGAGAAGGGCGAGCCGATCCGCATCGGCTTCGCCAACGAGATTCCGTTCGCCTATCCCGGCGACGACGGCAGCCCGAAGGGTTTCGTCAATGTCTACACGATCGGCGTGCTCAAGAAGATGGGCTACGAGAACATCGAAGCCGTGCAGACCGAGTGGGGCGGCCTCATTCCGGGGCTCAACGCCAACCGCTTCGACATCGTCACCGGCGGCATGAACATCCTGGCGAGCCGCTGCGAAAACATCGCGTTCTCGGAGCCGATGGCGAAGGTTGGCGACGGCTTCATCGTCGCGTCGGGCAACCCGAAGAATATCGGCGACTACAAGAGCGTGGCCGACAGCGGCGCGATCATGGTGACGGGCGCGGGCTACTCCAACATCGAGGCCGCCAAGGCCGCAGGGGTCGCCGAAGACAAGATCATGCAGGTGCCCGGGCCGACGGAAATCCTGGCCGCCGTCAAGGCCGGCCGCGCCGACGCCGGGGCCGGCACCTACTTCACCATGAAGCAGCTTGCCGACAGCTCCGACGGAGCCGTCGATGTGTCGGATCCCGACGCGATGCCCCAGGAGTCCTTCAACTGGGCCGGCATCGGCTTCCGCAAGGCGGACCAGGAATTTATCGACAAGTTCAACGCCGCGCAGGCCGAATATATCGGCTCCGACGAGATGCTGGCGGCCGTTGCCGAGTACGGTTATGGCAAAGGCTCGCTTCCCGGCGACGTGACCACGGAATGGGTCTGCGCCAACCGCTAGGATGAGGATGCGCGGACCGGTGGTACCGGTCCGCGCCTTTTCGCCGACAGGGCGTCCGCGCCCCTGTCTCCCTGGCCCCGAGGGAAGGTCCGAGCGACATGTCCTATTTCGAATTCCTCGGCCAGTATGGCGAGCGCATCATCTCCGGTACGTTGGTCACCGTATTGCTGACCGTGCTGGCGGCCGTGCTTGCGGTGGCGATCGCGCTTGCCGCGGGCCTGATGCGAATGGCGCCGAACGTCCTGGTTCGGGGCGCAGCCACCGTCTATATCGAGATATTCCGCGGCACGTCGCTGCTCGTCCAGCTCTACTGGATCTTCTTCGTACTGCCGCTGTTCGGCATAACCCTGGAAAAGTTCACCGCGGGCTTCGTCGCCGTCGGCATGAACCTGGGGGCCTATGGCGCGGAACTGGTGCGCGGCGCGATCCTGTCCGTTCCCAAGGGCCAGTGGGAAGCCGCGCTGGCGCTCAACATGTCGCCGGCAAAACGGATGCGGCGCGTGATACTGCCGCAGGCCGTGCTGATCATGCTGCCCTCGTGGGGCAACCTGATGATCGAACTCCTGAAGGGCACCGCGCTCGTCGCGCTCATCGCCGTCGCCGACCTCATGTTCCAGGTCAAGCAGATCAACGGCACGACGTTCCTGTCGGCGCAGTCGTTCGGCACCGCCCTCGTCATCTATTACGTGATCGCCCGTTTCATGCTCACCCCGTTCATGCGCTGGTTGGAGCGCATCATGATGCGCAAGATGGGGAGGGCCTGAGCCATGTTCGATTGGCGCTGGGACTTCACCTGGGAAATCCTGCCGCGGCTGATCGTGGCGACGGGCAACACGCTGCTCGCGGCCGGCCTCGGATATGCGATCGCGGTGGTGCTGGGGCTCGTGCTGGCGCTCGCCCAGCGCACCCCGTCCCGCGCGCTGACGATGGTCGTGCGCGAAGCGGTGGAGTTCGTCCGTTCGACGCCGCTTGTGCTGCAGATATTCTTCGTCTTCTACGTCGGGCCGCAGTTCGGCCTGAGGTTGTCGCCGTGGACGGCCGGCATGATCGCCATCGGCCTGCATTATGCCGCCTACCTGTCGGAGGTCTATCGCGGCGGGCTGGAAAGCGTGCCGAAAGGGCAGTGGGAGGCCGCGACCTCGCTCAACCTTTCGACCGCGCGAACCTATTTCCGCGTCATCATTCCGCAGGCCCTGCCGCCGTCGCTGGCCGGCATGGGCAACTATCTCGTGGGCATCTTCAAGGATACGCCCATGCTGTCGGTGATCGGCGTCGCCGAATTGATGCACACCGCCAACGCGATCGGGTCGGAGACCTATCGCTTCCTCGAACCCTACACGCTGGTCGGGATCATCTTCCTGGCCCTATCGCTGCCCACGGCCGCCGGCATTCGTGTCTTCGAGGCCTGGGTGCGCAGGAAACTGGGACTGAACTGATGAGCAACGAAGACATGCCGGGCTTTCCCCTCTCGCTCGAAGGCGACACCGTGCCGATGGTCAGCTTCAGGAAGGTCACCAAGAGCTATGGCTCGCTGGTGGTGCTCGACGCGCTCGACCTCGACGTCGCCGAGGGCGAGATGGTCACCATCATCGGGCCGTCGGGATCGGGGAAGACGACCGTGCTGCGCATGCTGATGACGCTGGAGACGATCAATGGCGGCGTCATCTATGTCGACGGCGAACCGCTGACCCACATGCCGAACGGTTCGGGCCTCGTGCCGGCCGACAGTCGCTACCTGCGCAAGCAGCGCTCGAAAATCGGCATGTGTTTCCAGCATTTCAACCTGTTTCCGCACATGACGGCGCTGGAGAACTGCATGGAAGGCCCGGTGCATGTGCTCGGCCTGTCGAAGAAGGAAGCGCGCGAGCGCTCGGAGGAACTGCTGGAGATGGTCGGCATGGCCGACAAGCGCGACCAGCATCCGTCGCGGCTCTCCGGCGGGCAGCAGCAGCGCGTCGCCATCGCCCGTGCGCTGGCGATGCGGCCGAAGGTGATGCTGTTCGACGAGGTGACGTCGGCGCTCGATCCGGAAGTCATCGGCGAGGTCACAAACGTCATCCGGCGGCTGGTCTCCGAGCACAATCTCACCATGCTGATGGTCACCCACCAGATGGGCTTCGCGAAGGATATTTCCGATCGCGTCTGCTTCTTCTTCGGCGGACGGATCGAGGAGCAGGGCACGCCGGAGGAACTGTTCGGCAACCCGCAGAGGGAGCGCACGCAGCAGTTCCTGAGCGCGGTCAAGGAGGCGACTTGATCCTGGCGCTTGCCGATGTGCTGGCGGCGCGCCGGACGATCGAGGGCGTCGCGCTGCGCACGCCGCTCGTCCCGTCCCCCTTTCTCTCGAAGCGCCGCGGGCAGGACTTCCTGCTGAAGCTCGAGAGCGCCCAGCCGATCGGCGCGTTCAAGCTGCGCGGCGCGGCGAATGCGGTGATGCGCCTACCCGCCGACGTGAGGGGCGTGACCTGCTGTTCGACGGGCAATCACGGGCGCGGCGTCGCCTACGCGGCAAAAGCGCGGGGCATGCGGGCGGTGATCTGCATGTCGTCGCTGGTGCCGCAGGCAAAGGTCGACGGCATCCGCGCGCTCGGCGCCGAGGTGCGCATCACCGGAAGATCGCAGGACGACGCGCTCGCCGAGAGCCGGAGGCTGGCGGCGGAGGAGGGGCTCGTCGAAATCTCGCCCTTCGACGATCCGGCGGTAATCGCCGGGCAGGGCACGATCGGGCTGGAACTGATGGAGGACCGGCCGGACCTTGCCGCCGTCCTCGTGCCCTTGTCGGGTGGCGGACTCGCCGCCGGCATCGCGCTCGCCGTCAAGGCCATCAAGCCGGACATCAAGGTTATCGGGATCACCATGAACCGCGGCGCGGCGATGCATGCCTCGATCGCCGCCGGTCATCCGGTGGAAGTCGAGGAACTCGAGAGCCTCGCGGATTCGCTGGGCGGTGGCATCGGCCTCGAAAATCGCTTGTCCTTCCCGATGTGCCGCGATCTGCTCGACGACATCGTGCTGGTGTCGGAAGATGAGATCTACCGGGCCATGCAGGCGATTTACTACGAGGACCGCATGGTCGCCGAAGGCGCCAGCGTCGTGGGCATCGCGGCTCTGCTGGCGGGCAAGCTGCCGGCGTTCGCAGGCCCTGTTGCGACGATCATTACCGGGCGCAACGTCGACATGGGCGCCTTCACCGATGTCGTCACGGGGTGCGACATCAAGCTTGGAAATCTCACCATAAGGGGCCACGCCTATGCCGCGTGACGTCACCGTCCTGACCGAAGCCGATTTGCGCCGGGTCGTGACGCTCGATCTCGCCGCGATCGATGCCGTCGAAAAGGCCTTCGTGGCGCTGGCGACGGGCAAGGTCGTCATGCCGCCGGTCCTGTCGATGGCGATACCCGAGGCGAATGGCGAGGTCGACGTGAAGACCGCCTATATTCCGGGCTTTGACGGTTTCGCGATCAAGATCAGCCCCGGCTTTTTCGACAATCCGAAAATCGGACTGCCGAGCCTCAACGGGCTGATGATCCTGTTCTCTGCGAAGACCGGGCTGGTCGAGGCGCTGCTGCTCGACAACGGCTACCTGACCGACGTGCGGACCGCGGCGGCCGGCGCGGTGGCGGCCAAGCATCTTGCACCCAAGACAGTGGAGACGGCGGGCGTGATGGGTGCCGGCGCGCAGGCGCGGCTGCAGTTGCAGGCGGCGCATCTTGTGCGTCCGTTCCGCCGGGCGCTCGTCTGGGGACGCGATCCGGCGAAAGCCGAAAGCTGCGCCGCCGATCTCGAAAAGGCGCTCGGCATACCAGTACAGGCGGAATCGGATGCGGCGCGGCTCGTCGCCGAGAGCCAGCTCGTCGTTACCACGACGCCGGCCGAGGAGCCGGTCCTGAAAGCCGAATGGCTGCATCCCGGCCTGCACATCACGGCGATGGGCTCCGACCAGTCTGGCAAGAACGAGATCGACCCGATCGCTCTCGTCGCCGCAGACCTCTATGTCGCCGACCGCGTCAGCCAGTGCGAGAAGCTGGGCGAATTGCGATCGGCGATCGAAGCCGGGATCTGGACCGGAGGCACGCCGCCGGAACTGGGGGAGATCATCACTGGCGCGAAACCGGGACGCATATCGGACAATGATGTCACGATCTGCGACCTGACCGGCACCGGCGCGCAGGATACGGCGATCGCAACATACGCGGTGAAAAGCGCCCGCGAGGCTGGCACCGGTTCCGCCATCTCCATATGATCAGGCCATGCTGAAGCTCGACGATCGCGATCTGAAGATGCTCGCCATCCTGCGCGAGCGCGGCCGCATCTCCAAGGCGGAACTGGCCAAGCGCGTCAACCTGTCGGCCGCGCCGTGCTGGGAGCGTCTGAAACGGCTAGAAGAGGCAGGCATCGTGACCGGCTACCGGGCCGAAGTCGCGCTGAAGAAGATGGCGCCGCACATCACCGTGCTGATGGCCGCCGAACTGGACAGCCATCGCGCAGAGGATTTCCAGCGCTTCGAGCGCAGCGTCGAGCGATTCGACGAGATCGTTTCGTGCTGGGCGGTCGGCGGCGGCTTCGACTACATATTGCAGATCGTCGCCCGCGACATCGACGCCTATCAGCGCCTTGTCGACACGCTCCTGGAGATACGCGTCGGGCTGGCGCGCTACTTCACCTATGTCGTCACCAAGCAGGTGAAGGACTCGCCGAAACTGCCCTTCGACGCGCTTCTCGGCGGCCGGCCGAAGGAATGATCGGCGGGACGGCCGCGAAACAGAAGCTTCTTCTGCTTTCGCCGTCGTCTTCGGCGGATCCTTCGCGGGCCCGGCTGCGATACTGGCGGCACGCTTCGAACCGGAGATTGCCGCCATGCCGACGCTTGCCATCCTGCAGAAGACCGACCTCGCGATCCTCGACGATCCGCGTCTGTTCCGCGAGTTTTCCTATATCGACGGCGCCTGGACCGCAGGCTCCTCGAACCGCTTCATCGACGTTTGCGATCCTGCCGACGGTTCGCGCGTCGGCTCGGTTCCGGCGCTGACGGCCGGCGACACGGACCGCGCCGTCGCCGCCGCCCACCGCGCCTTTTCCGGCTGGGCGGCGAAGCTCCCGCAGCAGAGGTCCGCGATTCTCCGCCGCTGGTTCGAGCTGATCGTCGCGGCGCGCGAGGATCTCGCCCGACTGATGGTGCAGGAACAGGGAAAGCCGCTGTCGGAAGCCCGCGGCGAAATCGACTACGCCGCCTCCTTCGTCGAGTATTACGCCGAGGAGGCCAAACGCCTGAACGTCGAGAGCGTGACCCCGCATCTCGCGAACGCCGACATGGCGGTGTTGCGCCAGCCGGTCGGCGTCGCCGCGCTGGTGACGCCATGGAACTTCCCGTCGGCCATGGTGACCCGCAAGGCTGCCGCGGCGCTTGCCGCGGGCTGCACGGTCGTCGCGCACCCGTCGTCGCAGACGCCGTTCTCGGCGCTGGCGCTCGCCGAACTGGCCGAGCGCGCGGGCATTCCCGCCGGCGTATTCAACGTCGTCACCGGCGATGCGCCGGAGGTGGTCGGCGCCCTGACGGCTTCGAGGCTCGTGCGCGTCGTTTCCTTCACCGGATCGACCGAGGTCGGCCGGCTGCTCTATGCCCAGTCCGCGCCGACCATCAAGCGCCTCGTCATGGAACTTGGCGGCCATGCGCCGTTCATCGCATTCGCCGATTGCGATCTCGAACGCGCCGTCGACCGGGCGATCGCGGCAAAATTCGCGACCTCCGGGCAGGACTGCCTCGCCGCCAATCGCTTCCATATCGAGCGGCCGATCTACAGGCGCTTCGTCGATCTTTTCGCGGAACGGGCCAAGGCGCTGACCGTCGGCCCCGGCATGGACGATCGCGATATCGGTCCGCTGATGAACGAGGGCGCCATCGCCAAGCAGGCGGCGCATGTCGCGGATGCCTTGACACGCGGCGCGCGCCTCATCTGCGGCGGCAAGGTGCACCCGGCCGGTCCGCTGTTCTTCGAGCCGACCGTGCTTGCAGACGTGCCCGAGGACGCGGCGGTCTTTTCGGAAGAGACTTTCGGTCCCATCGCGGCCTTTGCCCCCTTCGACCGCGAAGACGAGGCGATCGAACGCGCCAACCGCACCGAGACGGGCCTCGTCGCCTATCTGCACAGTTCCGATCCGGTGCGGATAGCCCGCATGGAACGGGCGCTGGAATTCGGCATGATCGCGGTCAATCGCACCAAGATCACCGGCGCGCCCGTCCCCTTCGGCGGCGTCAAGCAGGCAGGCCTAGGGCGAGAAGGATCGCGCCATGGCATGGAGGCCTTCACCGAGATCAAGTACATCTGTCGCGACATCGGCTGAGACCGGGAAAAACCTCATCAACGGACCGGGTCTTTCCCGGAGAACAGACAGGAGCCAGCGATGCTGACCAACGACATCCTCGACAAGTGGGACCGCGAGAACTTCTTCCATCCCTCGACACATCTGGCGCAATTCGCACGCGGCGAATTGCCGAACCGCATCGTCACCGGGGGCAAGGGCGTCCATATCGAGGATCGAGACGGCAACCGCCTGCTCGACGCCTTCGCCGGGCTTTACTGCGTCAATGTCGGCTACGGCCGCCAGGAGATCGCGGAAGCCATCGCCGCCCAGGCGAAGGAACTCGCCTATTACCACGCCTATGTCGGCCACGGCACGGAGGCCTCGATCACGCTTGCGAAGATGGTCGTCGAGCGCGCGCCGAAGAACATGTCGAAGGTCTATTTCGGCCTCGGCGGTTCGGACGCCAACGAGACCAACGTCAAGCTCGTCTGGTACTACAACAACGTGCTCGGCCGGCCGGAAAAGAAGAAGATCATCTCGCGCTGGCGCGGCTATCACGGCTCCGGTCTCGTCACCGGCTCGCTGACCGGGCTCGAGCTGTTCCACAAGAAGTTCGACCTGCCGCTCGACCGCGTCCTGCACACGGAAGCGCCGTACTACTACCGCCGCGACGACCTCTCGATGAGCGAGGCGGATTTCGTCGCCCATTGCGCCGACGAACTGGAAAAGCTGATCTCCGGCGAAGGCGCCGACACGATCGCCGCCTTCATCGGCGAACCGGTGCTCGGCACGGGCGGCATCGTGCCGCCGCCGGCCGGCTACTGGGAGGCGATCCAGAAAGTCCTGAAGAAGCACGACATCCTGTTGATCGCCGACGAGGTCGTCACCGGTTTCGGCCGCCTCGGCTCGATGTTCGGCTCTGAGCATTACGGCATCGAGTCCGACATCATCACCATCGCCAAAGGGTTGACCTCGGCCTATGCGCCACTTTCCGGCTCGATCATTTCCGAGAAGGTCTGGAAGGTGCTGGAGCAGGGCACCGACGAGTTTGGCCCGATCGGCCATGGCTGGACCTATTCGGCCCATCCGATCGGTGCTGCCGCCGGTATCGCCAACCTGCAACTGGTCGACAGTCTCGGCCTTGTCGACAATGCGCGCGAGACCGGCGCCTATCTTGTCAATGCGATGAAGAAGGCGCTCGGCGATCATCCGAATGCCGGCGACATCCGCGGCGAGGGCATGTTGTGCGCCGTCGAGTTCGTCGAGGACCGGGAAACCCGCCGCTTCTTCGATCCCGGCAGAAAGGTCGGGCCGAGCGTGACGGCGGCGCTTCTGAAGCGCGGCGTCATCGGCCGTGCCATGCCGCAGGGCGACATTCTCGGTTTCGCGCCTCCGCTCTGCCTGACGCGCGCCGAGGCTGACGAAATCGTGGGCAAGACGGCCGAGGCGGTGGCCGAAGTTCTCGGCTGACAATTCCAAAGACAATGGAGCCGTCCCGAGCGGGCGGCTCCGATTTTTCCGGTTTTCAGGGAACCGATTTGATCTCCGGCGATTCGGTCACTAGGTAGAAGCCATCCGTTTGCATGGCCTTTGCCGTGCTTCTTCTTGTCCGCCAGCTCCCTCGGGAGCGTCTTTCTTGCTTTGCGGACGACCGAAAACAAGGGAATACAACCGAATATGTGTGGAATTGCCGGCGAAATCCGGACCGACGGCGCATTTGCCGATACCGCCGCCGTCGCGCGGATGACCGAAATGCTCGCGCCGCGCGGACCGGACGGCAGCGGATTGCTTGCCCAGGGGCGCGTCGCCTTCGGCCATCGGCGGCTGAAGATCATCGACCTTACCGAGAAGGCCGGCCAGCCGATGAGCGATCCGGCCCTCGGGCTGACGATCGTCTTCAACGGCTGCATCTACAACTATCCGGAATTGCGCGAAGAACTGGTCGCCGACGGGTACGACTTCTTCTCGCACGGCGACACCGAGGTGGTGCTGAAGGCCTTCCATAAATGGGGCGAGGCCTGCGTCGAACGGTTCCACGGCATGTTCGCCTTCGCGATCCACGATCGCGACAACGGCGACGTCGTGCTGGCGCGCGATCGTTTCGGCATCAAGCCCCTCTACTATGCCGAAGACGGCAAACGCATCCGTTTCGCATCCTTCCTGCCGGCGCTGCTGAAGGCCGGGGGTATAGACACCGAAATAGACCGCGAGGCACTTCACAACTACATGAGCTTCCACGCCGTGGTGCCGCCGCCGCGCACGATTCTCAAGGGCGTGCGCAAGCTGCCGCCGGCGACGACACGGCGGATTTCAGCCGAGGGCAGGACGACGGACCGCATCTACTGGTCGCCGCCCTACGACCGCCGTTCGCAGGACGCCGGCCTGAGCCGCAATGACTGGCGCGACCGGGTGCTGGAAGCGTTGCGCGTCTCGGTACGTCGCCGGATGGTTGCCGACGTGCCCGTGGGCGTGCTTTTGTCGGGCGGCGTCGATTCCTCGCTGATCGTCGGGCTGCTCGCCGAGGAAGGCCAGAAGGACTTGATGACCTTCTCCATCGGCTTCGAGGAAGCCAATGGCGAGAAGGGCGACGAATTCGTTTATTCCGACCTGATCGCGGAACGCTTCGCAACCGACCATCACAAGATCTTCGTGCCGTCGGCCGACCTGATCAGCCATCTGCCGGACACGATCGCCGCAATGTCGGAGCCGATGGTTTCCTACGACAATATCGGCTTCTTCCTGCTCAGCCGCGAGGTCTCGAAATACATCAAGGTCGTGCAGTCGGGGCAGGGCGCGGACGAAGTGTTCGGCGGCTATCACTGGTATCCGCCGCTCGCCGATTCCAACGACGTCGTCGGCGATTACGCCAAGGTGTTCTTCGACCGCAGCCACGACCAGCTGAAGACGCAGCTGGACGGCCGCTGGGTCGCCGATGCCGACGCCAGCCTCGACCTCGTGCGCGAGCATCTGCTGCGCTCCGGCGCGGCGACGTCCGTCGACAGGGCGCTGCGGCTCGATTCCCATGTCATGCTGGTCGACGATCCGGTCAAGCGCGTCGACAACATGACGATGGCCTGGGGGCTCGAGGCGCGCGTGCCGTTCCTCGATCACGAACTGGTCGAACTGGCGGCGACGATCCCGCCGGAGTTCAAGCTGCATGACGAGGGCAAGGGCGTCCTGAAGGACGCCGCCCGCCTCGTCGTCCCGCACGAGGTGATCGACCGCAAGAAGGGCTATTTCCCGGTCCCGCAACTCAAATACATCCAGGGCGAATATCTCGACCTCGTCCGAGATGCGCTGCAGTCGCGGGCGGCGCGCGAGCGCGGCCTGTTCCGCCGGGACTATCTGCAGACTCTGTTCGACGATCCGGCGGGTCATATCACGCCGCTTCGCGGTTCCGAACTCTGGCAGGTGGCGCTGCTCGAAATGTGGCTCCAGGCGCACGACATATGAGGTTCGCGATGGCGAAGGACACCGACGGTTCCAAATCCGCTTCCGTCCCGCGCGGAAGGTTGGGCAGCGATGCCTATACGCACCGGCTCAAACGGATGCGCGAGCAAGGGCTGAAGCCGCCGATCGCCCAGCGGGGCGAGGAGACGGAACACATGACGCCGCAATCCGCGCTCGATTGCGGCTGGGGCCGCCTGGTGTTCGCGCAAACCTTCGATGAGTCCGGCGCGATGATCTCCGCCTTGCGCGGCGAACAGCCCGACCAGCGCGACATCGCGGTCTATGTTCGCAATCCGCACGTGCTGCTGGCGAATGCGCCGCAGGAACTGTTCCTGGATCCGTCGCACACCTACCGGCTGGACCTCTCGCGCTACCGGGCGTCGCGCAAGGCGCCGAAGGGCTTCTTCATCCGGCGCCTGACCTCGCAGGTCGACGCAGAAGCGATCAACCGCATCTATGCGTCGCGCTCGATGATCCCCGTGCCTCCGGAATTCTTCTGGGCGAAGCGCGACGCGCGCACGATCATCTATTTCGTCGCCGAGGACGAGCAGACCGGCGAAGTGCTCGGGACCGTCACTGGCGTCGATCACATGCAGGCCTTCAAGGACCCGGAGCGGGGAGCGTCGCTGTGGTGTCTCGCCGTCGACCCGGCGGCGCGCCATGCCGGGATCGGCGAGGCGCTGGTGCGCCGGCTGGCGGAATATTACACGACGCGCGGCGCCGCCTTCCTCGATCTCTCGGTCCTGCACGACAACGAGCAGGCGATCGCGCTCTATGAGAAGCTCGGCTTCGAGCGCGTCTCGTTCTTTTCCGTCAAGCGCAAGAACCCGATCAACGAGACCCTGTTCACCGGCCCGAAAACCGACGACGCGCTCAATCCCTATGCGAAAATCATTATCAACGAGGCGCGCCGGCGCGGCATCCATGTGCAGGTCGTCGACGCCGAAGCCGGGTATTTCCGTCTGACGCTGGGCAGCCGCTCCATCCTGTGCCGCGAAAGCCTGTCGGAACTGACCTCGGCCGTGGCGATGTCGATCTGCGACGACAAGGCCGTGACGCGCCGGGTCGTGTCGGCCGCCGGCGTGCGCGTGCCCGAGCAACTCGCCGACGGCGCGAGTCCGGACGAGATCGCCGAATTCGTCAAGCGCTGCGGCAGGGTCGTCGTCAAGCCGGCGCGCGGCGAGCAGGGGCGCGGCATCGCGGTCGGGCTTGCCGATCCGGACGAAGTCGAAAAGGCGATCGCGGCGGCGCGCAAGGTGTCCGACACCGTGCTGCTGGAAGAACATGTCGAAGGCCAGGACCTGCGCCTCGTCGTCATCAATTACCGCGTTGTCGCCGCGGCGATCCGGCGGCCACCGGTGGTCGTCGGCGATGGCGAGCGCACGATCCGCGAGCTGATCGCGGCCCAGAGCCGCCGCCGCATGGCGGCGACCGGCGGCGAGTCCCGCATTCCGCTCGACGGCGAAACGGAACGCACGATCGGGGAGGCCGGCTACCGGCTCGACGATGTCCTGCCGGCCGAGACCCAGCTCGCCGTGCGCAAGACCGCGAACCTGCATACCGGTGGAACGATCCACGATGTCACGGATATCGTCGATCCGGCGCTGGTCGACGCCGCTGTCACGGCGGCCCGCGCGATCGACATTCCGGTCACCGGAATCGACCTTATGGTCCGGTCGCCACGGCGGCCCGACTATGCCTTCATCGAAGCCAACGAGCGTCCCGGTCTCGCCAATCACGAGCCGCAGCCGACGGCCGAACGCTTTGTCGATCTGCTGTTTCCGCTTTCGGTTCCTGCCGCGGTGCGGCAAACCTTGCGCAAGGAAAAAAAGGGGGAGGGCACTCGCCAGTGACACGTCTCGCCATCGATCACGAATACATGCTCGCAACGCTGAACGAGCTTCTGAAAATCCCGAGCCCGACGGGCTACACCGACACCGTCGTCCGTTTCGTGACGAAGGAGATCGAAGGGCTGGGCCTCGATGTCGAACTGACGCGGCGCGGCGCGATCAGGGCCGTACTCCGCGGCAAGCAGGAGCGCGGCGCGCGCGCCATCGTCTCCCACCTCGACACGCTCGGCGCGCAGGTGAAGTATCTGAAGGACAATGGGCGCCTCGAGGTCGTGCCGATCGGGCACTGGTCGGCGCGGTTCGCGGAAGGCGCGCGCGCCACGGTGTTCGCCGAAAAGGGCGGCTATCGCGGCACCATCCTGCCGCTCAAGGCTTCCGGCCATACCTTCAACGACGAGGTCGACAGCCTGCCGATCGGCTGGCGATACGTCGAAATGCGCGTCGACGCGCTGGCGCGCAACCGCGAGGACATCGAGCGTCTCGGAATCGACGTCGGCGACATCATTGCGATCGATCCGCAGCCCGAATTCCTCGACAACGGCTTCATCGTCTCGCGCCATCTCGACAACAAGGCCGGCGTCGCCGTGATGCTGGCCGCGATCAAGGCGATGCAGGACGAAGGCGCCGAAACGCCGGTCGACATCCACTGGCTGTTCACGATCGCCGAGGAGGTCGGCGTCGGCGCCTCGTCGATCCTGACGAGCGACATCGCGTCGATGATCACGGTGGACAACGGCACGACGGCGCCGGGGCAGAACTCCGACGAGTTCGGCGTCACCATCGCCATGGCCGACCAGACGGGCCCGTTCGACTACCACCTGACCAAGAAGCTGGTCGACCTGTGCCAGGAAAACGAGATCCGGTACCAGAAGGACGTGTTCCGCTACTATCGCTCGGATTCGGCGAGCGCGATCGAGGCAGGCCACGACGTGCGCACGGCGCTGATCACCTTCGGTGTCGATGCCTCGCACGGCTACGAACGCATCCATACGCACGCATTGCGGTCGCTCGCCGAACTGATCACCGCCTATGCGGTCAGTCCGGTGACGATCAAGCGCGACTTCAAGGAAACGTCGAGCGTCAAGGGGTTTACCCGCCAACCGACCGACGAGGCGACGCAGAAACTGTCGCCCGTGGTCAAGGACGAGACCCTGGACAAGTAGCGGCGTCAGGCATTCGCCAGGCGGAGAAGGGCGTTCAACATCAGCTGCGCGCCCCTATCGATGTCCGCCCAGTCGCTCCATTCGTCCGGAGCATGGCTGATACCGTTGCGGCTCGGCACGAAGACCAGACCCGCCGGACAGAAGGACTGCATCGTCTGGGCGTCGTGTCCGGCGCCGGAGGGCATGTCGAGCGCATCGATGCCGAGTTGCGCGGCTTCCCCGATCAGAAGGGAATGCAGGTCGGCGTCCAGCGAGACCGGCGAAAGCCAGCTCTTCCGCTCGATTTCGCAGGTCAGGCCGTATGCCTTCGCCGTGGTCTCGACATTGGCGATCACCGCATCATGCAATTGCCGCATGACGTCCTCCGAGGTGTCGCGAATGATAATCGAGAATTCGGCGGCGCCCGGTATCGTGTGGGCGAAATTGGGCTGCAGGTCCACCTTGCCGATGGTGATGCGGCTTTGGTCGGTGCCGAAGCCGTCGATGGTCGCCGCTATCATGTGGGCGAAGGCGGCGAGCCCGGCGAAGGCGTCCGCGCGCATGTCCATCGGCGTGGTGCCTGAGTGGTTGGCTACGCCCTTGAAACGGACCTGCAAATTGCAGACCCCGGATACGCCGTTGGCGACACCGAGCGGGATGCCGGCGCGTTCCAGCACCGGTCCCTGCTCAATGTGCAACTCCAGAAACGACCTGATCGAGCCGGACGCCCAGGCGGCGTCGAGCGCGCCGTAGGCGTCGAGGCCCCGTTCGGCCATCGCGTCGACAAGGCGGATGCCGTCGGCGTCGGATGCCTGATCGATCCACCCGCGCGTCACGGCGCCGGTAATCGTCTGCGACCCGAACATGCCGCCGAAGCGGCCTTCCTCCTCGGCAGTGGCGACGACGACGATGGCGGTTTTCGGTCTGATGCCGGCATCCTTCATCGCGCGGACGCATTCCAGCGCCACACAGGCGCCGAGCGATCCGTCGAAGGCGCCGCCTTCCGGAACCGTGTCGAGGTGGGAGCCGGCCATGATACAGGGACCGTCCGCCGGGCCGTAGCGGCCGAAGAGATTGTTCACAGGGTCGCGACTGACCGCCAACCCGTCATTGCTCATTTGCCGGGCAAACCAGTCGCGCACATTCATGTCGTCCGCGGAATAGCCGAGACGATTGTAGCCACCAGTTACCGCGTTGAATCCAAAGGTGTTTACGCCGTCGAGCAGGCGGCGCAGGCGGGCGATGTCGATGACGGGGATCGGGTGAACCATAGGC
>JBAQHA010000541.1:0-17497 GCA_049288075.1 Oricola sp. | reverse complement strand
CGCCCGAAAGCAGATCCTTCCAGGTCATGCCGGTGATCAGGTTGATCGCCATGGCCGGGATCGAGACCTCCTCCTTCGTCACATTGTGGATCGCGAAGACCGACTGGTCGCGGTCGAGGCTCTGGCGCCAGAAGCCGAACAGTGTCTCGCCCAGATGCAGGGTGAACTGCGTCGCATTCGGATGAAACGCTGCCTGCCGCGCGCGGATGCGGATCCGTTCCTTCATCGCCGCGAGCACCCTCGCATGGATCGACGACGGGTCGTCGAGCAGCCCGCGCAATTCCGGATAGTCCCAGCGCCTGCGGTTGATCGCCCGGTTATGGCCCGTTTTTTCCACGCCTGCGTGATCGTTCGGCGTCGCCAGCAGCGAATGGATGTAGAAGGCCGGAATGCCTTCCAGCCCCATCATGATGGTCTGGCTGGCCATGAACCGCTCGACCTGCCATTCGTCCGCCCCGTCGACCGTTCCCTTCATCGCCTCGAAATAGGAGATATTGAGTTCATAGGGCCGGTGCGTCCCGTCCGGCATGGCGCGCATCGAGACGAGCCCGCCGAAATCCTGCACAGTGGCGATCGTCCGCGCGATCTCGTCTTCTTCGAGCAGTCCCTCGACCGGCCGCATGCCGATGCCGTCATGCGAGGCGGTGAAATTGAGGTAGGCGCAGCCGAGCTGTGCCGGCGGCATCGCCATCTGCCAGGCGTTGAGATAACGCGAGGTGCCGCTCATCAAGGCGTGCAGCATGAGCGGCGGCAGCGAGAAATTGTAGATCGCATGCGCCTCGTTGCGGTTGCCGAAATAGGACAGGTTCTCCGCGTTCGGCACGTTCGTCTCGGTCAGCAGGACGATCCGCTCCTCCGCATAGTCCGTCAGCAATCGCATCAGCCGCACGATCGCGTGCGTCCGCGGCAGATGAATGCAGCTCGTGCCGATCTCCTTCCAGATGAAGGCGACCGCGTCGAGCCGGATGATCCGCACGCCGTTTGCGATGTGCAGTCGCATGATCCGGATCATGTCGACCAGCACGTCCGGATTGGCGAAGTTCAGGTCCACCTGGTCGTAGGAAAACGTGCACCAGACATGGCGGGGCCCGTTCGCGGTCTCCACTTCCCGCAGCAGCCCGTGCGCGCGCGGCCGCACCACCGCGGAAAGATCGTCGGAGGGCGATGCCTCGAAGAAATACCTGTCGTAGGGCTCGTGTCCCTGCAGATACTCGTTGAACCATTTCGACTGCGCCGACATATGGTTCAGCACCAGGTCCGACATCAGCCGGAACCGGTCGCCGATGCGGTTGATGTCGGTCCAGTCGCCAAGCGTGGAGTTGACCTGCTCGTAATCCGTCACGGCAAAGCCGTCGTCGGACGTGAACGGGAAGAACGGCAGGATATGCACGCCGGTGATCGCGTCCGCGAGATAGCGCGTCAGGAAATCGCTGAGCAGATCGAGGGGCTTGTGCTGCCCATCCATGACCGAGTTGCCGTAGGTGATGACGATCGCGTCCTTTTGCGACCACAACGAGTTGCCGGGCGGGCGGACCCGCTGGCGCGGCGATTTCCCGTCCGGCCAGAATGCCTCGATAATCCGACGCGACAGCCGCGCCGCATCCTCCTCGGGATAGATTTCCTTCACAAGGCTCATCAGCCTGGCCCGCAACTGGGCATTGATAACGATCATCGGTTTCGCGGCGTCCCGCTGTCGCACTGCACAAAATTGTAACGTGCCCCGATTTTAATCGCCATGGCAAGGCCGGTGCGCATTCGCGCGCGATGGGCTAGATTGCCCGCCGTCATCAAAACGGCGACCGACAGGGAGAAGGCGATGCATCTGGGAATCCTTACCGGCGGCGGCGATGTCCCCGGCCTCAACTCGGCCATCAAGGCCGTCGTCAACGAAGCCTTTCATCATGGCTGGACCGTCACCGGCTTTCGCCGCGGCTGGGCCGGGCCGGTCGCCACCGATCCGCTCGACCTCGAAGGCACCGCCGCTTTTCGCCAGGAACTGACGCCGCAATTCGCGCGCACGATCGACCGTTCCGGCGGCACGATCCTGCACTCCTCGCGCACCCGCCCGTCGCGCATGAAGGCGGCAGACCTGCCGGCTCATGTGAAGAAAACGGTTCCCCACGCCGATCCGGGTTATGTCGACGCCACCGACCACGTCCTCGCGGTGATCGAGGCGATGAAGATCGACGTGCTGATCGCCATCGGCGGCGACGACACGCTGTCCTATGCCGCCGAGCTGCACGAACGCGGCGCGCCGACCATGTGCATCCCGAAGACCATGGACAACGACGTCTTCGGCACAGACTACTGCATCGGCTTTTCCACCTGCGTCACCCGCTCGGTGGAGATGATCCACCGCCTTCGCACCGCCGCCGGTTCGCATGAGCGCTTCCTGATCGTCGAGATGTTCGGCCGCAACTGCGGCATGACCGCGCTCTCCGCCGGATATCTCTCCGACGCCGACCGCACGCTGATCGCCGAGGTCCCCTTCGAGATGGAACGCCTCGCCGAGCTGATGACCAGGGATCGCCACGCCAACCCCTCCAACTACGCCGTTTGCGTCGTCTCCGAAGGCGCGATGGTCTCGGGCGAGCACATCATCGAGAAGGGCGAGGCCGACGCCTACGGCCACAAGAAGCTCGGCGGCATCGGCGAGCGCATCGGCGTCGGGCTGAAGCAGATCACCGGCACAAACATGATGATCCAGAACCTCGGCTACCTGCTGCGCTCCGGCCCGCCCGACGCCGTCGACCTGATCGTCGCCAAGAATTTCGGCACCCAGGCCGTCCAGTTGATCGCGGAAGGCCGCACCGGCCTGATGGTCTCGGTCACCGACGGCCACTACACCACCAGGCCGGCCAACATCTCCACGCAGGGCGAGCATCGCGTCGACGTCAAGGGCATGTACGACACCGGCAATTACCGCCCGAAGATCTCGAAGATCGACGGCACGACGATGTATCTGCGCTGACGGTATTGGTCAGCGCACCGCCTTCGGAATCTCGAAATCGACCACCGGGGCGAAAACCCGCGCGCCTTCCTCGAGACCCGCGGTCGGCGGCGGTTGGCATTCCTCTTCCGTCCCTGGCCGGTCCCATACGTTGCGCGCGAAACGCGACCGGATCGCCGCGACGATCTCGGGCAGCCTGTCATGGTCGATCAGCCTGGCGTCGACGAGATACTTGCCGACCTCCGCCAGTATCTGCGCCGACTGCTCGAAGGTGATGGCCTTCACGGCCTCCGGCGCGTCGCGGCCGCACCGGTGCACCTCGAAGATCCAGTCGTGCATGATGTAGGCCGGTCCGAGCGCCCAGGGCGAAAGGCCCGGCACGTTCCAGAACACCCGCGGCACCGACCCGCCGTCCGTGTACATGTCCTCGGGAACGATCGGTTCGCTCATGAAGGACGGTTTGAAGGAAACCGGCCTGTCCGTCTTGCGGTAGATGAACTTGTCTTCCCGGTCCCATTCCACGAAGACGCGGCCGGACATTTCCCCGTCCCCCGGTTCGGGAATCGAGACGCTGCTGCAACTCGCGAGCAGGAACGTCGCGATGCCGACGGAAAGATGAAATGGCTTGGCTATGCCGGTTTTCATGGCCGTCATTTTACATCATCCGCGATTAATGCTTCAGACGATAAGCACCCGCTCCGGTCACAGACCGTTTCGCCTTGTCTTCAACTGTGCGGAGAGGCGGGCCGGTAGACTTCGCACGGCTTGTCCATGCCACGCAGATGCACCTCGCCAAGCGGCGTCAGCGCGAAACGCGTGCGCGCCGCCGCTCCGGGCCCGATCAGCATCTCCTGGCCCATCTTCTTGGTCTCCGCCTCCAGCCGCGCCGTCATGTTGATCGCCGGGCCGATCGCCGTGTAGTCGATGCGCTGTTCGGTGCCCATGTTGCCGACCGAGCAGACGCCGGTTTCGATCGCCGCCACCACCTCGATCGGCGGCAGCCCCTTGGCCTGAAGTTGCGGATTGGCGGCCCGTACTGCGGCGATCATCGCCTGCGCGCAGTCGATCGCCCGGTCGGCGTGATCGGGCACTGAAAGCGGCGCGTTCCAGAAGGCGAGCACGGAATCGCCCATGTACTTGTCGATCGTGCCTCCGCGCGCGAAGATCTCGCGGTTGGCGATTTCGAGGAAATGGTTGACCACCGCCACCGCCTTGTCCGCGCCGAGCGAGCCGGACAGCGCCGTGAAGCCGCGCACGTCCACCAGCATCGCCGTGATCTCGCGGTCTTCCACCTTGAGCGCCGCCGCCGTATCGGTCTCGGCGAGATGGCGCACCACCTCCGGCGACAGGAACTGCGCGAACTGTTTCTGCAGCACGCCGCGCCGCCGCTCCGCCTCGCGGTAGAGCATGTAGCCGCCCGCCGCCGCCATCACGACAAGGCCCGCCGCTGGCTGCACGCCGTCGAGCAGCAGGTCGCGCGCGCCATAGGCCCAGGCTCCGGCGGCAAGCGGCGCCGCGACGACAGGCAGCGCGCCCAACGCCGCCAGCAGCGGCCGCCGCGCGAGAAAAACCAGGATCGCCAGCAACAGCAGGCTTCCGGCGATGAACAGCCCGCGCTCGATTGTCCGCGCCTGCGGCGCCTCGAACAGGTAACGCCCGGCAAGCATCTGGCTTGCGAGGATCGCGTGGATGTCCGCACCGAGCCGGTGCCCGCCGCGTGCCGTCAGGTGATACTGGTCGATCCCGGCCGCATCGACGGCAATCAGCGCGATCCGCCCGATGAGATCGTCCCGCGCGCCTTCTTTCAGAAGCTTCGCGGCCGAGACATGGCTGACCGGAACGTCCGTGTCGATGATGCGGATGCGCCCGTCCTCGCCGAGCGGCACGGTCGCCACGCCGACCCGGATCGCGTCCGTCGGAAGGCCCTCCAGCCGCAGCGTATAGCTCGGCGCGGCCTGCGCGACGCGCAGCAATTCCATCGACAGCGCCGGCCACAGCCGCGGCTCGCCGCCCCGCGTCTCGGCCCAGACCAGCGGCACCTTGCGGATCACGCCGTCGCCGTCGGGCAATGTGCGCACCACGCCGAGGCCGGCCGCGGCCTCGGCCAGTTTGGCAAGCGGCGCGATGCCGCCTGGCACGGCCTCGGCTGCCGCCGGATCGAGACCGACCACCGTCCAGCTCGCCTTCCCCTCGACCTTGAGCGGACCCGCGTCCGGATCGAGCGACATGGCGAGTACCGAAGGGCCCCGCGCCAGTGCCTCGGCGAAGGCGGCGTCGCTCGCCGCTCCCTCCGCGCTCGCATCCGGCTCCGCGAAGAAGAGATCGAGCCCGACTGCCGACGCGCCGCTGGCCGTCGCCGCGTCGACCAGCCGCCCGACCTGCTCGCGCGGCCATGGCCAGCGGCCGTACCCGGCGAGGCTGTCCTCGTCGATGGCGACGATTGCCACTTGGTCGAGATCGAGGGAAATCGGGGAAATGGACTGATACGCGTCGTAGGTTTTTTCGCGTAGCCCGGCAAACAGCCCGCCGAAGGCCGCGTGACCGGCGAGCAACGCCACGGCGAGGAGCGCGAAGGAAAGCGCCGGACCCCGCAGGGCCGAGATACCTGGACGCGTCCTCATCGGCGCCGCGCGCCAGACTGCAAGGCGCCGCCCGTCAATGCCGGACAGCGCCCCGTCTCGTTTCCGCAACCGCCGGAAATCACGGCTTAGTAATTGTCGTAGCCGCCGCCCGGCCCGCCCGGCTGCATGTCGCCGCCCGGATTCGTTCCCGGACGCGGCAAGCCGCCGTCGCGCGAGCGGCACAGGATCGAAGCCGGCCCGCTGGCGCAATGCGCGCCGTTGAAATCGCCATTGCCCGAGGAGCCGCCGCCAGGAGCGGCCGGTATCACCAGTTGCTTGCCGCTGCCGGCGATGCGCTGCACCAGCAGCGTCTGGCCGTCGGAGACGCACGAGATTCCGGGATTGGTGACGGTCCTCTTGTTGCCGCCCGCCTTGCAGACCATAAGGCCGCCGCGCAGCGTCGCGATCGTTTTTCCGTTCAGCACGTCAATGTCGACGATGCCGCCGCGAACACCGAGCACAATATGCGGCGTGCGGACCTCGGAAGTCCCGCGTTTGGAAATCTGGCCGCCGTAAATCCGCGCCAGCCCGCTCGTCTGGCGCAATTTTATCGTGCCCGTGTGGCGCTGCGGATTGTAGACGAACTCGTCGATGGTCAGTTGGGCGTTCGGACCCATCCGGGCGCTCGATTCGTCCTGGAACACGATCACGCCGGAGCCGGTCGCGTTGCTGGAAAGCCGGTCGCCGCGCGCAATTGCGGCGCCTTCCTGGATCCGGCCGCCACCGCGCGATATCATCGCTTTCTCGGTGGTCAGCTTTCCGACGGCCTCGGCTTGCGCGGCAAGCGGAAGGACCGCGGCGGCCAGAGCCGCCATCGCGAGCATCCCGGTTTTCCATCCTGCCTTCATCGCCATATCCTCAATTGTACCGATAGGTCAGACCCGCCTTCACGCCCCAACTTTCGTTGTTGCGATCATACGAAAAGATCCCGGAGTCGGTTATCTTCTCCCGGCCGTAGGATACGCCGAAATTGAACTCGGCCCGTGTGGCGATTTGCACACTGTGGTTCCAGAAGACCTCCCACGCGTCGCGGTTGATCATGTCGCCCGCCGCCGCCATGCCGACGAGCGACGAATAGTCGAGGATGCGCTCCTGCGAATAGCGCGCGCCGGCTTCGTGGGTCCAGCTGCGCCCGTCCGCGAACACGTGAAGCAGATGCGACACCGACGCGGCGGCGTCCCAGCCATGGGCATTGTAGTCGAAAGAGCCGTCGGGGAACGCCAGCGGCGCCGTGCCCCATTCCGAATAGGCGGAAAAGCGGGTTCCGACCGCCAGCCCGGCAACAAGGCGCAAATTGCCCTCGACCCCGCCTCGGACGCGGCTGTTCCCGTAGAGGCCCTGCGAATTGCCCAGCCAGCCGTAGCTGGCGAATGTCCTGATCCGGCTCTCCACGGTCGGCTGGACGGTTAGCGCCGTCTCGACGCCGTAATCCTCCAACTGCCGCCCGCCGCCATAGCCCTGGATCAGTCCGTATCCCGAAACATCGAGCCGCAGCGTGTCTATGATGTCGGGAAGGCCCTTGGAGTATGTGATGTCGAACCGGCCGCCGGTGACGTCGATCGGTTCGAGAATGCCGTTGAAATTCAGGTCGACGAAATCTCGCGCATAGCGGATCGACCCGCCGACACTGATTTCGTCGCGTGAAGCGGTTCCGAGATCGCGAGTGATGACACCCTCGATCTCCCCATAGGGCGAAACCAGCTCCTTCTCGTCATGGAGGAGGATCAACGCGACATCCTGCGTCTCGCGCTGGTATTCCACGCCCGCCGATACCGCCATGCGAATCTCGATGCCCTTCTGGCCGCGATCGACTTTCGCCTTCAGGCCATCGATCTGCTCGGAGAAGCCTTCCCAGCCGGGCGTCAGCATCGCCTCTTCCAGATGCGCGGCGGCGATATCGTAGGAACCGATCTGGTAGTAGATCCGTGCCATCGCGATGCGCGCGCCGAGATCGTTCGGGTTGCGCATGAGGATTTCTTCGAGAGTAGAGAGGGCCTGGTCGTACTGGCCCTGTTTCACAGCTTCGAGGACGAAGGTCTCGAGCGCGCCGCGATTGCCGATCTCGCTGACTCGGCTTTCGAACGCGTTCATGTAGCTGGAGTCCGCGACGGCGGGAACGGCTTGCATCAGCATCGCGGCCGAAATGGCTGCGACGCCGCGCAGCGACAGACCGCGGAATACCCGGACCCGTTTCATCCCTGTCACCACCCTCTTGTCTAAAGTCCGCGCGCCCAAAGCGCTTATAACCTGCAAGAAACGGCTAGTTCCAGTGCATTTGGGCCACAGTCGCGCGCTTGCGACAGCGTTCTACTTGAAATAAGCCGAATACGGCGCCCTTGCGGCGCCGTATCTCTGTGTCGTCAGCGGCAGTTCGCGCAGAACCGTTGGATGCGATTGCACGATTCTTCCAGCAATTCTTCCGAGGTCGCATAAGAAATGCGGAAGTTCGGGCCGAGGCCGAACGGCTCGCCATGCACCACCGCGACGCCCTCGCTTTCGAGCAACTCGGTGACGAAATCCTGGTCGTTGTTCATCACGTTGCCGGTCGGCGCGGTCATGCCCATCAACCCCGCGCAGGACGGGTAGACGTAGAACGCGCCTTCAGGCGTCGGGCAACTGATGCCCTTTGCCTGGTTGAGCATCGAGACGACGAGATCGCGCCGGTTCTGGAAGATCGCCTTGTTGCGGGTGATGAAATCCTGCGGCCCGTTCAGCGCCTCAACCGACGCCCATTGGGCGATCGAGCAGGCGCCCGAAGTCTGCTGGCTCTGGATCATGTCCATCGCCCTGATCAGTTCCATCGGGCCCGCGGCATAGCCGATGCGCCACCCGGTCATCGCGTAGGCCTTCGAGACGCCGTTCATCGTCAGCGTCCGGTCCTTCAGGCCGGGCTCGACCTGCACCGGCGTGACGAATTTGAAGTCGCCATAGACGAGATGCTCGTACATGTCGTCGGTCAGCACCCAGACGTGCGGATGACGCATCAGCACGTCGGTCAATGCCTTCAGTTCGGCATAAGTGTAGGCCGCGCCCGACGGGTTCGACGGCGAGTTGAAGATCAGCCACTTGGTCTTCGGAGTAATCGCCGCTTCCAGCGCCTCGCCCGTCAACTTGAAGCCGTTCTCCTGCGTCGTCTTCGCGCCCACCGGCGTGCCGCCGCACAACAGCACGATTTCCGGATAGGACACCCAGAACGGCGCCGGGATGACGACCTCATCGCCCGGATTCAGCGTCGCCATCAGCGCGTTGAACAATATCTGCTTGCCGCCGGTGCCGACGATCGTCTGCGTCCAGTCGTAATCGAGTTCGTTCTCGCGCTTGAACTTCGCCGCGATCGCCTTGCGCAGTTCCGGAATGCCGGAGACCGGCGTATACTTCGTCTCGCCCCGATTGATAGCGTCGATCGCCGCCTTCTTGATGTTGTCCGGCGTATCGAAATCGGGTTCGCCGGCGCCGAGGCTGATGACGTCCCTGCCCTTGGCTTTCAGTTCCCGTGCCTTCTGGGCCACGGCGATCGTGGCGGAGGGTTTCACGCGGGAAAGAATGTCGGCGAGGAATGCCATGTCCGTGTCTCCTGAGATATTGCCATGTCCGTTCCGGACAGCGCGTGCTATCTGCTTCATTGCGGTCATTTGCGCAAGCGTTGCGGGGCGTCCGAAAAGGCGCTAACCGTTGATTAATCATAAATTCACCGCTTCGGGCGCACAAAGAGCAAGGCAGGCGAAGGAGATACGGACCTTGTCGGACATGTCCCCCTTGCGGATCGAACAGCGCGAAGGCGACGCGTTTGCCGCCAGTTACGGCGATTTCACGCTGCGAACCGCCTTCCAACCGATCTTCCGTTTCGGCAACGGGCGCCTTGTGCCGGTCGCTTGCGAGGCGCTTCTGCGCGTGACGCGCGACGCCACTCCGGTGCTCACCGACTCCTTCTTCACCTCGCTCGACCCGCAGGCCTTCCTCGAACTCGAGCCCGAACTGCGCCGCCTGCACATCCGTAATGCCCGCTTCCTGCCGGCCGACATGCGCCGGCTGTTCCTCAATTTCGATCCGCGCATCCCCGAGGATCCGTCCCGGTTCGAGTCGAACCTGCGCATCCTCGGCGCGGAGTTGCGCGACGCCGGCATTTCGCCCGCCGATGTCGTCTGCGAGATCACCGAGGCCGAGACCCAGAGCAACGATACGCTCACCCATTTCGCCTACGAACTGCGCGCCCGCGGCTACACGATCGCGGTCGACGATTTCGGCGCGCGCGCTTCCCGGCTGCAGCGCGTCAACGCGCTCGCACCCGACATCGTCAAGTTCGACGGCGCGCTGGTCAAACGCCTGATTTCCACGCCTGCCGGCACGGGCACGTTGCGCATGCTGATCGAGCGGTTCAACCGCGACGGCATCCACTGCATTCTCGAAGGCATGGAAGCGCTGTGGGAAGTCGGCGTCGCCGAGAGCACCGGAGCCTCCATGGTTCAGGGCTATGCCCTCGCCGCCCCGCGCCTCGCCGGGCCGGATCTCGCCGCCTGGCTCGGCCAATACAGGGCGCCGGTCGAACAGCCGGAAATCCGGCTCGTCAAAACCTTCCGCTGAAATATGTCCGGATGCTGACGCTCTACTCGATGCCGAGTTCCGGCAACTCCTACAAGGTGCGCCTGCTGTTGGCGATGCGCGACGTGCCGTATCGCCATGTCGACGCGGAATACGGGTCGGGCGTCACCGAAAGCGCCGAGTTCCGGGCGATGAACCCCGCCGGCAAGGTGCCCTTGCTAATGCTCGAGGACGGCCGCCTTCTGGCGGAATCGAACGCCATCCTGCTCTATCTCGGCCACGGCACCCGCTTCCTGCCCGACGATCGCTACGCCCAGGCGCTCTGCCACCAGTGGATGTTCTTCGAGCAGAACGCCCACGAGCCGACCGTCGCCGTGCGCGCCGCGATCCGGACCTATCCGCAGCGCGCCCATTTGCGCACGCCCGAAATCCTCGACCCCTTGCTTGAAAGCGGCCATCGCGCGCTTGGCGTCATGGAAACCCAGCTCGAGAAGACGGACTATCTTGCCGGCGACGCGATCACCGTCGCGGATATCTGTCTCTACGGCTATACGCACACGGCCGGGGAGAAGGGCGGGTTCGAGATGAAGCGCTTTCCCGCCATCAATGACTGGCTGGCGCGAATCGCCGCCGAGCCCGGCTACGTGCCGCTGTCGTCTATCCCCGGCGCGCAAGCGAAATAGTAAACGCTCCGGTAACGAATTTCTTCAAATTGCCACATTATCTCCCGGGCACGGCCTTGTTGTCTCCGCGAACTGGCCGGATTCCGAACCGACTGTGACGAACAGCACAGTTTCGCGTCCCGACAATTGATCGAAGGGACAGGAACAACCGGAGTGGAAAAATGTTCACGGCCTCACGACGCATCCGCAGCGAACGCAAGACGCATCGCAGCAAGGCGACAGCTCTCATCATTGCGACGCTTGTTTTCGCCAATGTCATCGCGATCGCGGGTCTCGGCGCCACGGCCCGCGCGGACGAATTCCCCGACGCCCTGCAATATGCCCCGATGACCTGGGATAAGCAGCTCCCGGTCCTTCCTGTGACGCCCGTCGCGCCGAAGGCGGCCGCCACGACGACGACAATCGTCCCCGTCGCCCGCAAGGCTGTCGAACCGGTTGCCGTGCCGGCCGCCGCCGAGCGCCGGTTCGTCGAGGTTCGCACGCCGTCGATCGCCCGTTCCGGAATCGCGCACCATCGCTACCTGCTGATCGCCCTGATGACGCTCGCACTCGGCGCCATGGCCGCGGTCAGCGTCCACATGTTCCGCGGCCTCGCCCGCGATATCGACGAGACCGAGCGCAGGCGCAGCCGGCGCTGATTGCCCTGCCGATTGCCCCTTGGCCAGCGCGGCCAACGGACTATCTTGTCAAGGCAATGACAGACCGCATCATCTCCAGCCAGGCACGCGGCTGACATGGGAAGAATCCTCGTGTCGGCCGCGTTGCTTTTCGTCGCGCTCGTCCTCTGCGCGGCGGGCTTCTTCGTGCTTTACGGCCGCGCCGAGACCTGGGCTCTGTTCTTCGGCGATCCCGATCTCGGGTTCTTCGACCGCGCCGCTCCGGTTCGGTCGGCCGGCCGGAACGATGCGCTGATGTGCACCCCCGGTCTCTGCGACGGCGTCAGGGTGGATGCGGCCTTGCCGGAATACGACATGCCGCCGGAAATCCTGATCGCGCGCGTCGACGCGGCCATGCTGACGCTTGGGCTTTCGCTGCGTCGCGTCGATGACGGCGCCGCTCCCGCGAAGGCCCGTTATGTGACCTATACGCCGTTGTTCCGTTTTCCCGACACGACGTCGTTCGAGGCCGTGTCGCTCGACGATGGCCGCACCGGCCTTGTCGCCTATGCCCGATCGCAAATCGGCGGCAACGATTTCGGCGTCAATCGCGCCAGGCTGAAGACCGTCACCGCGAAACTGGGCGGCTGAAAGGCGTCAGCCCGGCGGCCACGTCTGCGGCCAGGTATCCGGACCTTCGAAATCGCCCTCGCAATCCTGCTTCGCCCGTGCCTCCAGCAGCACGAAGGCGCCGCTTCCGTCGCCGCCGCGCCATGCCCAGCGCTCGAATTCGCCGCAATCGCCGGCACTGCTCCCCTTTGAATAGGCGGTCAGTTCCTTCTTTTCCTGATCCCACTTGATGTTCCAGGCGATGTCGGTCGTCGATGGCCCTTCCGGGGTCATTACCGGCAGCACGACATCCCGGAAACGCGAGCCGGTCCGTTCCCACAAGGCGTAGGGCTGGTTGTATTCCCCACCCTCGCCGCACGGCAGGCCGATCATGAAGGCGCCGTCGCCGAGATCCGCCTCGAAGCCGCCGAGAGCGGCGAACCGCGCCTCCTCCATGCCACAGCCCCCGTCCGCGTTGGCGAATTCCGCGCGGATCTGGAACGGGATGGCGTCGAACGAGGTGATCTCGCGCACCGCCTCCCCGCCGTCCGCCGCCACGCCGGCGCCTCCCTGCAGCGCGTCCTCGCGTCCGACGCGGCCCTGCGCCTCGTCCATGAAGGTCAGTCCGCCGGTGAAGCCCGCCAGCGAGAAGGTCGATGCGGTCTCAATGCCGCGCGCCCGGTACGAAACGCGCAATTCCTTGCCGACCTTGGCTGCCGCCACCAGCGCCGCGATCTCGGCTTCGCCCGCGAAAATGTACTCGTAGACTGCCGCCCTATACGACAATTGCGAAACCGGCAGGCGCAGGATCTCCCGACCGTCGATCAGCATCGCGACCTCCGATCCGGCCGCGAGCGTCTCACGCACGCCGAGCACCAGCACCAAGGGTGCATCCACTCCGGCCGAGCGGCGGAAGATCACCGTGTAGAGTTCCGACTGCGCGTTGTAGGTGGAAAGATCGCAGGTCGCCGTGTCCAGGCAATTCACCGAGATGTCGCGGATTCGCTTGAACTGGCTCGCCGCCGCGCCTGAAACGAAGAAGCCCGACAGCGCGAGCGCCAGAATAATTTTCAGTAAGCGGGATTGCGGCGATCCCGCTGGATAAAATCGCATCGGGGAGGTCGTTCCCTGTTGAACCCTTGGCGGAACCCTATCGCACCGCCGCCGGGCAAGGAAGGCAAATACGTGCTGCGGCTACGCGCCGACCGCCACCAGCCGCGTCGCCGGCTCTTTCGTTGCGTCATCCCGCAGTTTCTGCCGCAGCAGCACCACTTGGTGGCGCGCCAGTTCCGTCGCCGCGGTTTCCGCATCGAGCGGTTTGCTCAGGAAGAAGCCCTGCACCTCGTCGACGCCGATGCGACGCAGCGCGGCAAGCTGGGATTCGCTTTCGACGCCCTCGGCTATCGTCCGCATGTCGAATTCGCGCGCAATGTTGACCAGCATCTGCACCACCGCGCCGCCATGCGGATCCTGTTCGAGCGCGTCGACGAACAGCTTGTCGATTTTCAGGATCGCCACGCCCAGTCTCTGGATCGAGGCCAGTCCGTTGTGTCCGGTGCCGGTGTCGTCGATGGCGACTTCGATCCCCATGGCGCCGAGGGCCTCAATGGTCCGCCGCGCATTGGCGGGTTCCCTGAGTTCCTCGCGTTCGGTCAGTTCGATGATCGTCCGTCCCGCATCGAGACCGGTGCGCTCGAGCACGCCGGCCAGCCATGTCGGAAACTCCGGATCGACGAATTGCGACGATGTGGCGTTGAACGCGAAGGTCACCTCCGGCGCGCTCTGGATCACCGGCCGCATTGACCGCGCCGTCTCCTCGATAACGGCTTCAAGCAGGTCGTTGGCCCATCCGTTGGCCTCGATGATCGGAACGAACACCGCCGGCGACGCTATCGGCCCCTCCATGCCCGGCCAGCGCGCCAGCGCCTCGAAACCGGACATCCGGCCGCTGCGCAGGTCGTAGACCGGCTGGAAATGCGGGACGATCTCACCGCTCGCCAATGCCTGCCTGATCCGGGCGGCGGCGCCGGTGGGCGGAAACAGACCCCGCGCAACCAGGTAGCCGAGCAGCAGGGAGACCGCGATTGCGGCCGCCATCACACCCGGACTGCGCTGGATGCTCGACGACGCGAGCAACCCGCTCGGCACCTCGATCCGCGCCACGAGAGGATAGCGGTCGGACGTGGCCGAGAAGGTTTCCTTCTCCTGCGCCGCCCAATAGTCGGGGCCTGTGAAGGATGCGATCTTCCGGCCGTCGGAAAGCGCGATCGTGATCATGCCTTCCTCGCGGTATTCGTTCGACAACACGTCGAAGACGAGGTTTTCCGTGCTGACCAGCACCGACGCCTTCATCTCGGGACTGAAGGTCCAGGTCAGCGCCAGGGCCGGCACGCCGTTCATGTCCACCGAATTGAGCGCCATGCGGTTGTTGCGCGCGAAGGCGCCGTCGAACGGCGCGACATTGTTCTGCTGCAGAACGTCGCTGAAGGAAGCGACCGAACAGGTCTGGCCATGGGTGGAGATCAGGATGTCCTTGACCGCGCCTGCCTGGAAAACCGCAAGGTTGAGCGCCGATATCGACGCCTGGTCGCAGTCGATGTTCCCCTTCTCGTACAGCTCGACGAGCTTGATGACGGCGTAGTCGGCGGTGATTTCCGCACGCGAAAGCATGCTCTGCGCGATTCCGGACAGCGCCTGCCGGTTCAGTGCCATGACGACATTGCGATGCGTTGTTTTCAGGGCGAAAACGAACAGCGCGGCAAGCAATACGGTCAGCAGACCGATCCGCGTGCGTCTCGATACCCGCATTACTGCCAATTTCGCTACCATTGCCGGGACACTAACGATTCCAGACTAACCAATTCCTAAATGCGACTTGCTGGATTTCGCATTTGCCAGCATGACGCAGCATCACCCGGAGAGACACATGAACCGCGTCACGGCCAATCTGCTTCTGCTCGCGGCGGGCGCCATCTGGGGCGGCGGTTTCATCGCGCAATCGACCGCAATGCAGTCGATCGGCCCCGTGTTCTTCACAGGCCTGCGCTTCGGCGTCGCTGCGTTGGCCGTCCTGCCACTGGCGCTGTGGGAGTCGCGCATGGCCGGCGCCGCCTTCGCCCCGGCGCCATGGGAGTGGAAACGCTTCGCCCTTCTCGGCACGTTGCTGTTCCTGTCGCTCGCCGCCCAGCAGGTCGGGCTCCTGACCACCAGCGTCACCAATTCCGGCTTCCTGACCGGCCTCTACGTCGTGATCACGCCCGTCCTCGGCATCGTCCTGTGGCGCGTCTTCCCGCACCCTGTCGTCTGGCCCGCCGCGCTGCTGTCGCTTGCCGGCATCTTTCTGCTGTCCGGCGGCCGCATGAGCGGCCTTGCCCCGGGCGACCTCTGGACCCTGGCCTGTGCCGCCTTCTGGGCCTTTCACGTCCAGTTTCTCGGCCGTTTCGTCACCGGCGAACGCCCGTTCCGGCTCGCCTTCGCGCAATTCCTCGTCTGCGCCGTGCTCGGCATCGTCGCCGCGCCGATGCTGGAACCGGTGAGCCTCGCGATGATCCCCGCCTCGGCCCGCGAAATCCTGTTTGCGGGCGTAATCTCCGGCGGCGTCGCCTTCACGTTGCAGGCAGTCGCCCAGCGCCACACAACAGCGCCGCAGGCGGCGATCTTCATGTCGTCGGAGGCTTTGTTCGCGGCATTCTTCGGCGCGCTTGTCCTTGGCGAAAGGATCGGCCCGGCCGGCCTCGCCGGATGCGCGCTTGTCTTCTGCGCCATGCTGGCCGTCGAACTGGTGCCGATGATGCGCCGCGCCGCCGCCGGCCGGGCCTGAATCGGGCGTTCACCGATTGTAACGGCGATCAAATTTGCGCCCTGTGGCGCGCAATGTGATCGTCCCGCTTGACCTCGCCGGCCGCTTCGTCGCCGCTCCGCCACAATTGCCGCTTCGCAACCGCCTGATTTGCCGGATCGTCTCGGAATGGCACGCCACAACTGTGACGGAATCGCGGCGGAAATCCTTGATTATGTCTTTGTTTTCATAACTTTTTCTACACGGAACGTGATTTGAAATCGCACCGCCGGCACGACTTATTTCGACCTGTCACCGGCGGCGCGGTTCATTCCCCGCTCCCTACCGAAAGGACGCGTCGCGGGTGACGACGAACCACACAGAGGGAAAAGGATTCCTGTCATGAAGAAACTCGTTACCGCTGCTCTCGCTGGCGTCATGCTTGCCGGCACCGCTTTCGCTGCATTCGCTGGCGAAGCCGAAGGCGTCGTCGCAAGCATCGACGAGGCGACCCGCACGATCACCCTCGAAGACGGAACGGCCTATGTCGTGGCCGAAGGCGTCGACCTGGCGGCAGTCGTCGCCGGCGACAAGGTGAAGGTGATCTTCGACGACGGCACGACCAACGCGACCGCGGTCGAAAAGGCGGCGATGTAAACCGCCCCGGATCCGTCCGCTTCTTGAGGGGATGACGGCGCCCGGTTCCGGGCCCGTCATCCTTTTTGTGCCGACCTGGAACGAATTGTGGCAGAATATGGGCAAATCTACGGCCTTTTTAAGCCATTGTTTTTAAAGAAATAATCCCGTTGCAAGTCGATTTGGGAAGCGCTAGTGAGTCGTTGCCCGGCAGCGCTACCGGAAACGGCGGCCTCCTGTGACCGGGTGTTAGTTTTCATGGAAAACCAAAAATGAAAAAGCTTCTCATCGCAGTTGCCGCAACCCTCGTTGCGACCGTTTCCGTTTTCGCAGGTGAAGTCGAAGGCGTCGTCAAGGAAGTCAACGCCGAGACCCGCATCGTCATGCTCGAAGACGGCGCCAGCTACACCGCTGCCGAAGGCGTCGATCTTGCCGCTGTCGCAGCCGGCGACAAGGTGAAGGTCACCTTCGACGACGGCACGACCAACGCGACGGCAGTCGAAAAGGCGATGTAAATCGCCCGCCGGATTCGTCCGGCAACCGACGGGATGACGGCGCCCGCCCTGGGGGCCGTCATCTTTGTTTTTTATGTACTTGGCCGACGACCCGTCGGACGGGTCTTTTCCCCGAAATTTCAAGCACTTTTCTTCCTGCAACGGCGTCCGCATTCGCCGCCGAGATCGACGCGGACGCCCGCACCGTCGTTCTGGAGGACGGCGCCTCGCTGGTCATCGCCGAAGGCGTCGACTTCTCCAACATCATCGCCGGCGATCCCGTCGCGATCACCACCGACGACGCCTCCGGTCAGGTGACCGGGATCATCCTCACCGAATAGGGCGTTGCCCCGTTCAGATCGCGGTCTTGGTTGCCGCCGTTTCGGGGTCGCCGGTATTCGGCGTGCCGGCGGGCTCGATGATCAGGAGTTCGGTTTCCTCTTCAGCGACCGGCCGGTGCTCGACGCCCTTCGGCACCACGTAGAGTTCGCCCGGCCCGAGCGTTACGTCGCCTTCGCGCATCTCGATGCGCAGCCGGCCTTTCAGCACCAGGAAGAAGTCGTCGGTGTCAGGATGCGAATGCCAAACGAA
>JBAQHA010000540.1:0-2069 GCA_049288075.1 Oricola sp. | reverse complement strand
CACGTAGCCCATGAAGATGAACATCGGCAGCGTCAGCAGCGGATACCATTTCATCAGCTTCATCGCCGCCGAGAAGCCGAGGTCGGAGCCGCCGACGCCCCACAGGAGAACCGAGGCCAGCACCGCCACGAAGCCGATGGCGCCGAATACCCGCTGGCCGGTCGCCATCATCAGCATCATCGTGCTGAACATCAGGATGGCGATCATGTCATAGGACATTACAGATCCTCTCCACGAAGGCGGGCAACGTCACGGAAGAAAAAGGCGATGGTCTGCAGCAGCATCAGGAAGATGCCTATGACCATGATGATCTTGATCGGCGCGATGTAGGGCCGCCAGGCCGTCGCGCTGCGCTCGGCATATTCCAGCGAGTAGATCGTGCTTTCGACGGCGCCATAGAGCAGGACGCCAAGATAGAAAAGCAGCGCGAAAACCGAGAATGCGTCGACCCATGCCTTTTGGCGGTCCGACCAGCGGCCATAGAGCAGGTCCATGCGGACGTTGGAGTCGAGCTGGAGGGAGTAGGGGCCGCCGAGCATGTAGTAGGCGACCATGGTGAACTGGGCGAATTCGAGCGTCCAGATCGCATTGTGATTGAAGAACTTGGTCAGGGACGACCACAACAGGACGCCCATCAGCAAGTAAAGCAGGTACATCGAGAACCGCCCGACACGGTGGTTCAGGCCATCCACGAACCGTACATAGCTTCGCATGAAGGACATCATCCTTGCCGCCTTTCGCTATTCGATTTGATGGCGGGATGGTCACACGCATCCAGACCGCTTTCAATCAGTTTGCCGAGTTCCCCGGATATCCTGGCGATGCCCGCTTCGTCGCGCAGCAGGTCGTTGCGCACCTCGATCATCACGTTGATCAGGCTGTTGGAAAGCGCATGTTCGCGCAGGGTGTAGGTCACCCCGTCCTTCGGGCCGTAGGGCTCGTTCAGTTCGGTCCTCAGCGTGGTGAAGCGCGGCGCATGGGCGAGCATCGCGCGCGCCAACCGGTCGTCCGTATCGTGCAGGAGGCCGAGTTCGACGTGCCTTTTCACTCCGTAGTAGATGGGCGTGAAACTGTGGATCGTGATCAGCGCGGGCGGCGTCGCGCCATGCGCGGCGATGGTCTCGGCGAGCAGATCGCGGAAAGGCCTGTAGATCTCGTTCACGCGCTGGTCGCGGGCGCGTGGCGAAATGTCGGCGTTCCCGGGCGCGAGGATCAGTTCGCTTTTGGCCGGAATGGCGTCGGGCGCGTGCGGCGGCCGGTTGCAATCGTAGACGAGGCGGGAGACCCTGGAGGCGACGAGCGGCGCGTCGAGCGCGGCGCTGAGGCGTTTCGCGACGTCAAGCGCGCCGATATCCCATGCGGCATGCGAAAGCCTGTCTTCTTCGCGCAGTTCCAGTCCATGCAGGCGAGCCGGAATGAAGGAACTGGCATGTTCGCAGACCAGGACGATCGGCGCGCGGCCGGCGGCGTTGATAACTTCCGCCGCGGCGCCTTCTGCTGGCGACAAAATCGCCTCTGACTGCTGAAAATTCCCCATGGTACAATTCATTACAGTTATTATTTTTCTGTCAATATCGCTTCAGTAGACAGCGCGAAATAATTTTGGTTACGTCACGAAACGAAAGGGCTCGCCACTTGGCCGACACGTCGCCATCCGTGAAAATGCGCATCCAGGATCGGATGGAAACGCTCACCCGATCCGAGCGGCAACTCGTTAGCGTCCTTTTGCAGGACTATCCGGTTTCCGGCCTCGGTTCGATTACCGAGGTCGCGAAGAAGGCCGGCGTGTCCACGCCGACGGTGATCCGCACGGCCCGAAAGCTCGGTTTCGAGGGTTTCCCGGACATGCAGGGCGCGATCCGCGGGGAAATCGCCGACCAGATCCGCGAGCCGATCTCGCGCCGCGACGCCTGGCGCACGAATGCGTCGGACGAGCACACGCTGAACCAGTTCGCCGACGCGGTCTCGTCGAACATCCGCAACACCTTGCAGCGGCTGAGCCCCGAGGCGTTCGACGCCGTCGTCTCGCTCCTTGCCGACGTCAAGCGGCACGTCTACCTCGCCGGCGG
>JBAQHA010000539.1:0-2333 GCA_049288075.1 Oricola sp. | reverse complement strand
TCCCTGCGGCTGGCGAATGTAACCGGCCCCCGCCTCGCGATCGGGCCAATCCCGACCTTTTATACGCGCCTCAAGTCTGGCAAGTCGTGCTTCTGCTCACGCACCGTGCGCGATTTAATCGACATGGAAGACTTTTTCGCGATCACCGACTTGGCGCTTCAGGACGGTGCGCCGACGGGCCGGTTCAACGTCTCCACCGGCACCGGGCACACGATCCGCGAAATTTTCGATCTCGTGGCCGACCATCTCGGCCTGGACGCGAACCAGGACGTTCCGGAAGTCGATCCAGGGCCGGACGACGTCGCCAAGATGGTGCTCGACCCGTCGGAGACCGAGGCAGCCTTCGACTGGCGCCCGCGCTATTCGTTCGAGGAGACGATCCGGCGCATGCTCGTCTGGTATGACATCTACGGGGTGACCACGATCTACAGCCACGTCCGGCGTCCGGACGCCGTCGCTCAAGGGGACTCACCGGCCATGACAGACAGCTTCGAGGGCGCCAATATCGCGGTAGTCGGTGGCGCGGGCTTTGTCGGCTCCAATCTCGTCAAGGCGATCCTCGATCAGCAACCGCGCAGACTAACTATCGTCGACAACTTCCTGTCGGCCGATCCGGTAAACGTTCCCGACTACCCCGCCGTTAAGCTTGTGGCCTCGAGCGTCACCGACGAACGCGTCCTGCGCGGGCTCGATGACGACCTCGACTACGTATTTCACCTGGCCTGCTATCACGGAAACCAGTCGTCGATTGCCGATCCGATCGCCGATCACGACAACAACACGCTGACAAGCCTGAAGCTTTTCGAGCGACTGAAAGAGATCAAGACGCTTCGCAAGGTCGTTTATGCCGCAGCGGGCTGCGCGGTGGCGGAGAAGACCTTCGACGGCGCCACCGCGACCACCGAAGACGCGCCGGTGTCGCTCTACCACGACAGCCCGTACTCGATCTCCAAATTAGTCGGGGAAATGTACGGCAACTATTACTGGGCGCGGTATGGCCTGCCCTTCGTAAAGGCTCGCTTCCAGAACGTTTACGGCCCTGGCGAGATCCTCGGCGCCGGGCGCTGGCGCGGCACGCCGCATACCGTGTGGAGGAATGTCACGCCGACTTTCATTTGGCGTTCGCTGTACGGCGAGGCGCTGCCCGTTGAAAACGGTGGGATCGCCAGCCGCGATTTCATTTTCGTGGAGGACATGGCGCGTGGCCTGATGGCCTGCGCGCTGAAAGGCGGGCCAGGGGAGATCTACAATCTTGGATCCGGTGTCGAAACAACCGTGCGCGAACTCGCTGAACGGATCAACCGCCTGACCGGCAACCAAACACCTATCGCGCTGACGCCGGCGCGCGATTGGGACCGGTCTGGCCAGCGCTTCGCCAACACCACCAAGGCGCTCGAGAAACTCGGGTTCGAGGCACAGGTAGATCACGAAACCGGCATTGCCCGCACGGTGGAATGGACCCGCGCCAACAAGGCCGATATCATACGCTGCATGAAACAGCACCGACATTTCGGGCCTGAGGTCATGAAGTATGGCTAGATTGCGGAAATCATTCGCAGTAATCGCAATAATATTCATTCAGCAATTTGCCATCGGCTTGAGAGACGTGGCTGCAGGAGCGCCGCTTTCAGAGGACGCGATTTCTGCCGCCCACGAATGGTTCAAACGACAAGACATTTCGGAAAAGAGTTTTTCCTCAATCCCGTTAGAGGAAAGCGCGAAACGTTTGACGAAGGCGGTCTATTCATTTTGCATATCGGGAAATGCGCCGCAGGATTTGAATGACCTGTTTGTCGCCTGCACAGCGGCATGCGGAGGCTATTCATACGTCTTGCGCGGATTGCTGGAAACAATAGGTGCGGAAACGCGATATGCGAACTTCTACAACATTCCTAACCAAGGAAATCACACCGGCGTTGAAGTTCGCATTGGCGATCGGTGGGGATTTCTTGATCCGACCTTTGGAGCGTATTTCACGGTTGATGGGTCTCCTGACGGCGAGACCCTTTCAGTGCGACAAGTCGCGTATGAAGTTCCCTTTGGAACGCTCGACAAACATGTTCTTCAGGCCCGCAAACAACCAGAGGAATTTGTGTTAGCGAAACTCGGCGATCTTTTCAACGAGCAGTTCGAACATTCGTATATGACGTTAATCAACTATCAGGTTGCCGAAAGGATATCCCGAGCCAATTCCGATTCATTGCTCTCATTGGATATTCCATTGGAGGTAGAAAACGGAAAGGCCGAATTTGGCTCGATGGAAATCGCGGGCCTTGTCGTAAAACAAAGCGAGTGGCTTGCCTTAACGAACGCCACGTTGAACGACGATAACC
>JBAQHA010000538.1:0-1534 GCA_049288075.1 Oricola sp. | reverse complement strand
GATATATATGAACAATCCCCGAAAAATCTCAAACATAATTGAACCAGATCTTGTGATCGAAGGGGCTGGGGTCCTGCTGCGTCGTTCGTTCGATCCAAACCGCGCCAATCGCTTTGATCCTTTCCTTCTATTTGACCACTTTGCGTTCAACAATCCCGTCGAGGGGCCAATTGTCGGCTTTCCGATGCACCCTCATCGTGGAATAGAAACGGTGACCTATATGCTTGAAGGCTCGGTGCACCACCGCGACAGCCTGGGCAACGCCGGCTTGATCGGCCCTGGCGATGTGCAATGGATGTCTTCTGGTCGCGGCATCCTGCATGAAGAGATGCCTCGCCGCAGCCCACAAGGGAATGTATTCGGATTCCAGTTATGGGTCAACCTGCCCGCCCGGCAAAAGATGAGCCAACCGCGCTATCAGGAAATCAGCGCGGATACGATCCCAGAAGCCAGGATGAACGGCGCCGCAGTCCGTGTTGTGGCGGGTGAGATCAGCGGCGTGCGCGGGCCGGTGACCGGGATTGCAGCCAATCCCGTCTATATGGATGTGCGCCTCGAGCCCGGTGCCAGCTATACTCAGCCTGTTCCCGAAGGGCACACGGCAGTGGCTTACGTGTATCATGGAAGGGGTGAGTTCGGAGCAAGTGGGCAAGCGCAAGGCGAGATTGTAGACGCCGTCCACATGATTGTCTTCGGTGATGGAGACTATCTCCAGGTGAGTACCTCCCCAGACTCCTCGCTTTCTTTTATGCTCATGGCTGGTATCCCGTTTAATGAACCAATCGTCCCCTACGGACCATTTGTAATGAACACTGTAGAAGAAATCCAGCAAACATTGATAGATCTACGCAACGGCACATTCGTCCAGGGCTAAATCGATTCATCCCAAAATTAAGGATATCGATGTTAGGAAGGGCATATCAACAGATAGTCTAACGGTGATTGTGCCCTACCCCCTGTGCTTTCTAGATCATACTTTCCGACGATCCCCCGATCCACAAATTGTTTTACAATTCAGATACAACCCTATGAACACTAAGTTGGAGTGGAAATTTTGGGGTGTGTAATATGAGCGGCTTCACCGCTCACACCACACACCCTACACTAACAACATTTGAGTGCACCCTAGGGGTTGGATACTGCTTTGTTGCCTCAGAAAGACTGGAGCTTTCTTAGTATGGATATCAAAAATTTTAAGATCTCACGCATACCGTTATTTTTCTTGATGGGGGTGATCTTAGCTACAGGTTGCGCGCCAGAAAACCCGGCTCCTGCCGCCAGCACAGAACCTGATCCACCCCTGGCGCAAGCGACCCAGGTGGTCTCACCCCCCGCAACCCATACACCCGAACCGGTGCTGCCTTCGATCACACCTCCAGGAGTGGACGAGGCGATGCTGGCAAACCTGGCTTACAAGCTGGATGTGATTGCCCAGACCCTGCCAGATAGCGGCGGAACAGCGTCTCTCGCCGGTGGTCATTTCGAGCAGGGTTACCAGGATGCGGCGGGCGGCGTCAGCGTGGATCTTCTTCGC
>JBAQHA010000537.1:0-2971 GCA_049288075.1 Oricola sp. | reverse complement strand
AGGAAATGCTTCGGGTGGCGACGTTCATCTCCAAAGGGCTGATCGATATGCGCGGCTTTGTCGACTACGAGACCCGCAAGGTGAATGCGGGCGACGTCGAAAGGGGCCGGGCGATCTTCCAGACGATCTGCGCGGCTTGCCACGGCTTCGACGGACGGGCGATGGACTGGGGCGCGGGGGATGAGCACAATTTCGTCGGCACCGAGGCCGCCGAACTTCCCGACGAAGTCTACAACAAGATTTCCAACGCCCATCCAGGCGCGGCGATGATCAATCTGAGCGCGTTCCCGCACGCAGACCGCATCAATCTGTTGGCCTACATCTCCCAGCTGCCGGTTGGCATCGACGACTGATCAGGAATCCGTTTCTGCAGGAAGACCCGGGTACGGCACGCGGACACAATGGCCGGGGAACTGTTCCCCGGCCGTATTGCCATGCCCTGAGCGAGAACCGCCAGTATCCGGCCCGGCCGGACCGCTGGTAGCCGGGATCCGCCGCGCTCCCCGTAACGGGACGGCCGCTGCTGGGCGCGCGGAGCAGAACGCCCGCGCTCTAGTTCTTGGCCTTGTCGACCAGCTTGTTCTTGCCGATCCACGGCATCATGCCGCGCAGCTTCTCGCCGACTTCCTCGATCTGGTGCGCGTCGTTCATGCGGCGGATGCCCTTGAAGCGGGCGGCGCCCGAGCGGTATTCCTGCATCCATTCCGACGTGAACTTGCCGGTCTGGATGTCCTTCAGGACGCGCTTCATCTCTGCCTTGGTCTCGGCGGTGATGATGCGCGGACCGGAGACGTATTCGCCCCACTCGGCCGTGTTCGAGATCGAGTAGTTCATGTTGGCGATGCCGCCCTCGTAGATCAGGTCGACGATCAGCTTCACTTCGTGCAGGCACTCGAAGTAGGCCATTTCCGGCGCGTAGCCGGCTTCCACCAGCGTTTCGAAGCCGGCGCGGATCAGTTCGACAAGGCCGCCGCACAGGACCACCTGTTCGCCGAACAGGTCGGTCTCGCACTCTTCCTTGAAGTTGGTCTCGATGACGCCCGAACGGCCGCCGCCGACGCCGCAGGCATAGGACAGCGCGAGGTCGTGCGCGTTGCCGGACGCGTCCTGGTGGATGGCGATCAGGCACGGCACGCCGCCGCCCTTCTGGTATTCGCCGCGCACCGTATGGCCCGGGCCCTTCGGCGCGATCATCACGACGTCGACCGACGCCTTCGGCTCGATCAGGCCGAAATGCACGTTCAGGCCGTGCGCAAAGGCGATCGCCGCGCCGTCGCGGATGTTGCCGGCGATGTGGTCCTTGTAGATGTCAGCCTGCAGCTCGTCCGGCGTCGCCATCATCATCAGGTCGGCCCAGGCGGCGGCTTCCGCCACGCTCATGACCTTGAAACCGTCGGCCTCCGCCTTCTTCGCCGTCGAGGAGCCCTCGCGTAGAGCTACCGCGACGTTGGCAGCGCCGGAATCCTTCAGGTTCAGCGCGTGCGCGCGGCCCTGCGACCCGTAGCCGATGATGGCGACTTTCTTCGACTTGATGAGATTGAGATCGGCATCGCGATCGTAATAGACACGCATGTTCGGTTCCTTCCCTTTACGTGTTGATATTCGTTGATGGATCCGCGGCGCTGTAGAGCCGCCAGAACTGGTCGATGGCGCGCGCCGCCTGGGCGTCGATCGCGGCCGGGCCCGAGAGCAGTGGCACCGCGTCGCCGAGCATCATGCGCACATGCAGGTCGCCGACGATCAGCCCGTAGAGCGTGTTGAACGCCTCCTCACGCTCGCCAAGCGCGATCAGGCCCGACTGCTTGCCGGTGTCGAGGAGGCGTTTCGCCCGCTCCTCGATGGCCCGCCGCCCGCGCTCGATCAGCAGCCGGCCGAGTTGAGCGTCCTCGCGCCCCGCCTCGCCGATCGCCAGCCGGTTGAGCGCCAGCGACGTTGGCCCCGACAGCACCGTCAGCAGGTCGCGCGCGAAGCCGGTCAACTGCTTGCGGAAGCCCTCCGCGCTCGGCTTGCCCTCGGGCGATGCGGCGATGCGCACCTTCGACGCCTGGAAGGTGATCATCGCGGCGAGCAACCCGTTGCGGTCGCCGAACCACTTATAGAGGCTTTCCTTGGAACAGTTTGCCGCCCGCGCCAGCCGAGCGGTCGTGAACCCCTTGTCGCCGCCTTCGACCAGCAGCTTGAGCGCCGCTTCCAGCACTGCCGTCTGGCGCTCGCCGAACGGCTCCTCGCCGGTCGCGGCGGGCGTCTGGTCGTCGGTTTTCGGGTCGAGCAGCATCGGTTGATCCGGTGAGTACCGTACGGTACGGTTCGGGTGATGTATCGACTCCGTAAACAGCCGTCAAGCGCCGTGGCGGCATCCCCATATGCGACGCCGGAATCAGCGAGCGCCGCAACAGGAAGAACGACGTCGACATGATGTCGAATTTCGGTCCCTGCTTGCGGCACCTCCTGGGCGCGCGCAGCACGTTTGGGTGTTCGATGTAGCCGAACCGCATCGTCGGCTGCGTCAGCCACGGCGTTATCGGCTATATGGTGAAGCGCTCCGCCTCGGCCACCCGCGGTTCCGAATCCGTATCCTCGCGCGATGCGGTTCGATGCCGGCCGGTTCCTGACATCGCAATGGAAGGACTGCTGCACCCGGTCCCGGAAACAGCTATCCGGACGATCCTTCGCGCGAATTTCAGTCTTCTTGCAGGTTCGGCGCGAGCGGCGGCGTATTCTCGCCGAGATCAAACCGCCCGGTCTCGTATTCGCGCTGCCCTGCTTCTTCCTCGTCGGCCTTCATCTGTTCCAGCCGTTTCGCGATGCGCGCCCGCGCTTCCTCCGCCTTCTGGCGAATCTGCTCGTACATGGCCGCATCTTCGGGCGACGGATTCTCCGCCAGTGCCCGCTCGGGCTGCGTGTAGACAGCCGGGGCTTCCGGCTCGTCCGCATGTCGATAGTCTTCGGCCGGCGGCGCCATCTCGTCATG
>JBAQHA010000536.1:0-2048 GCA_049288075.1 Oricola sp. | reverse complement strand
ATGTGCGAACAGTCGACGACGAAGACGACCGGCAGGCCAAGCAGCGCGGCGAGATCGGCCGGCGATCCCTTTCCGTCTGCGGCGCTGTCGTAGAGACCCATCATGCCTTCGACGGCCAGCAGCCTGTCGCCCGCGCTGTGGCGCTCGGCGAGAATGCGGATCAGGTCCGGCCGCATCGCCCATGGATCGAGATTGATGCAGCTTTCGCCCGCCGCCTCGGCGTGAAAGGCGGGGTCGATATAGTCTGGCCCCGCCTTGGCCGGCGCGAGCGCCACGCCCTTGCCGCGCAGCGCGCGCAGCAATCCCAGCATCAGCGTCGTCTTGCCCGAGCCGGAATGCGGCGCGGCGACGAGGAATCCCCTCATGCCGAGCGATCCTTCGTTCTGCGCCCGAGCGGGTCTGCCTGCAGCACGCGTCCGTGTTCGGCCGCGCCCAGCCAGTCGAGCGCCGCGCGCATCCGCACCGCCTCTCCGACCACGACGACGGCCGGCGGCGTGAGGCCGGCGACTGTCACGTCCTTCTCCGCCCGGCCGAGCGTTGTTTCCAGCACCTGCTGCTGTTTCGTTGTCGCATTGCAGACGAAGGCGACCGGTTCGTCGGGCGACCGGCCCTCGGCGATCAGCCGCGCCGCGATCGTGCCGATATGTTTCATCGCCATGTACATGACGATCACCGGCGCGCCACGGGCCACCCCGGCCCAGTCGATGGCGTCGGGCATCACGCCCGTTGCGTCGTGGCCGGTCAGGAAAGTCACGCTCTGGTTGATGTCGCGATGCGTCGCCGGAATGCCGGCATAGGCGAGCCCGCCGATTCCGGCGGTCACCCCCGGCACGATACGGAACGGCACGCCGTGCTCGACCAGCATCAGCGCCTCCTCGCCGCCTCGCCCGAACACGAACGGATCGCCGCCCTTCAGGCGCAATACACGTTTTCCCGCCTTCGCCAGTTCGACCAGCCGCAGCGAGATGTCGCGCTGCTTCGGCGACGGCTTGCCGCCGCGCTTGCCCGCATATTCGAGCTCTGCGTCGGCATTCGCCATCGCCAGGCATTCGGCGTTGACCAGCGCGTCGTGGACGATCACGTCGGCCTGGCGCAGCGCGTTGACGGCATGCAGCGTCAGCAGGCCGGGATCGCCCGGCCCGGCCCCGACGAGCCAGACATGGCCGGCCTCGAACCGCGGCAAGCCGTCGAAAATGCCGTCAGCGCTCACTGCCTCGTTCCTTCCCGCTTTCGCGTCATTGCGCTGTCACCTATAAGACCGGCATGATCACGGGCAAAGCCGAAATCGCTGCGACAGGGCGCAAGCCGGCCGGCCCGCTCCGGCGCGGCTGGACGACAGGCGCCTGCGCGACAGCCGCGACCAAGGCCGCGCTGACCGCGCTGCTGACCGGCGAGTTCCCGGATCCTGTCTCGATCACCCTGCCGAAGGGCGAAACGCCCGCCTTCGCGCTGGAGCGCGAAGCGCTCGGCGACGGTTTCGCCGAGGCAGGCATCGTCAAGGACGCTGGCGATGATCCGGACGTGACGCATGGCGCGACGATAATAGCCCGCGTGAGGCGCGCCGGGCCTGGAACCGGCATCGTCTTTCGCGCCGGCGACGGCGTCGGCACGGTCACACGGCCGGGCCTCCCGATCCCGCCCGGCGAACCGGCGATCAATCCCGTCCCGCGCGCCATGATGGTGGCGGAGGTCGCGGCGCTGTGCTCCGAACATGGTATCCCCACCGACATCGAAATCACGATCGCGGTGCCCGGCGGCGAGGCGCTGGCGAAACAGACATGGAATCCGCGACTCGGCATCCTAGGTGGCATCTCGATCCTTGGCACGACCGGGATCGTCCACCCCTTCTCCTGCTCCGCTTGGATCCACTCCATCCATCGCGGCATTGACGTCGCCCGCGCCGCCGGCCTGACCCACGTCCTCGGCGCGACCGGCTCGACCTCCGAGGCAGCCGCGCAAAAGATTTACGGCCTGCCCGAGATCGCACTGCTCGACATGGGCGATTTCGCCGGCGGTCTGCTGAAATATCTGCGCGCCCATCCGCTCGA
>JBAQHA010000535.1:0-1900 GCA_049288075.1 Oricola sp. | reverse complement strand
GGGTGGATCTGGATGGCGTTGCCTTCGATGAGGATCGGCTCGAAGGCCTGGATGCCCATGCGGTGGAGCGTGGGGGCGCGGTTGAGCAGGACGGGATGGTCGCGGATGACCTCGTCGAGGATGTCCCAGACCTCTTCGTCCTTGCGTTCGAGCATGCGCTTGGCGCTCTTGATGGTGTCGACGAGGCCGACTTCCTTGAGGCGGCGGATGATGAAGGGCTGGAAGAGCTCCAGGGCGATCTTCTTGGGCAGGCCGCACTGGTGGAGCTTGAGGTCCGGGCCGACGACGATGACGGATCGGCCGGAGTAGTCCACGCGCTTGCCGAGCAGGTTCTGACGGAACCGGCCCTGCTTGCCCTTGAGCATGTCCGAGAGCGACTTCAGGCGATGGTTGCCGGTACCGGCGATGGCACGACCACGGCGACCGTTGTCGATGAGCGCGTCGCAGGCCTCCTGCAGCATGCGCTTCTCGTTGCGGATGATGATCTCAGGGGCACCCAGCTCGAGCAGTCGCTTGAGTCGATTGTTGCGGTTGATGACGCGACGGTAGAGGTCGTTGAGGTCGCTGGTGGCGAAGCGACCACCGTCGAGCTGGACCATCGGCCGCAGGTCGGGCGGGATGACCGGCAGCACCGAGAGGATCATCCACTCGGGGCGCGCGCCGGAGCGGCGGAAGGCCTCGATGAGGCGCAGCCGCTTGATGGCCTTCTTGCGGCGCATGCCGCTGGTGGTGCGGACCTCTGAGTGCAGCGTGGCGCTGAGGGCCTCGAGATCGAGGCGAGTGATGCGCTCGCGCACGGCCTCCGCGCCCATGCCGGCACCGAAGAGGCGCTGGCCGCCGCGGATGCCGCTGCCGTACTTGCGGTCGAGGTCGCGGAAGTTCCAGCCGTCGGGCGAGGTCTCCGGCAGCAGGTCTCCGGCGTGCAGCTTGCTGATCTCGTCGCGGGCCTTGCGGATCTCCTCCTTGAGGCCCTCGGCCTCGACCTTGAGATGCTCCTGCTCGGCCTCGAGGGCAGCGCTCATCTCGAGCTTGGCATCCTCGATGCGCTGGCGGACGGCAGCCTCCTCCTGGACCTCCTTCTCCTTGATGTCGTCGTTGATCTTCTCGACCAGCTCGGCGGTGAGCTTGCGCAGCTGCGCGGAGACGGCCTTGCCGCCCTTCTCGCCGGCGGCGACGAGCACCTCGCCGGTCTCCTCGAAGACGATGGCGTCCTCGGCGACAGCGCTGCCGAGGGCCTTCAGAGCGGCCTCGGTCGACTGCTGCGCCTCGACCAGCTGGGCGGTGCGCGTCTCACGCTCCTGCTCGCGTTCCTGCTTGAACTGCTCGAGCTCGGCATTGAGCTCGTCGGAGAGCTTGTTGATGTCGGCCTGCAAGCGGTCTTCGAGCTCGACCAGCGCCTGGCCGCCGCTGCCGCGCCCTTCGGCCTCGTCCTCGAGCTGCTGGAGCAGCTTGGCGCGCGCGTCCTCGTCCACCCAGGTGACGATGTACTTGGCGAAGTAGAGCACGCCCTCGAGATTGCGCGGGCTGATGTCGAGCAGGATGCCCAGGCGGCTGGGTGTGCCCTTGAAGTACCAGATGTGGCTGACCGGGCTGGCCAGCTGGATGTGGCCCATGCGCTCGCGGCGGACCTTGGCGCGCGTGACCTCGACGCCGCACTTGTCGCAGATGATGCCCTTGTAGCGGATGCGCTTGTACTTGCCGCAGTAGCACTCCCAGTCACGCGAGGGACCGAAGATGCGCTCGTCGAAGAGCCCGTCCATTTCCGGCCGCAGCGTGCGGTAGTTGATGGTCTCGGGCTTGGTGACCTCGCCCTTCGACCAGTCACGCACCTGGTCGGGCGAGGCCAGCGAGATGCGGATGGCGTTGAAGTTGTTGACCTCGAGCATCGTTCTCCTTCAGC
>JBAQHA010000534.1:0-2564 GCA_049288075.1 Oricola sp. | reverse complement strand
GTACGCAGTCGTTATCGATACGCGTCATTGCCTCCACCAGCATCGCCAGGTTTCTGTTGGGCGAAAGCAAACCGTGGAACAGCAGCACGCGGGTCGTGTCGGAAAGGTCGAAGTCTATGTGGAAACGGCGTCCTTTGGCAGTGACGTCAATCTCCGAAGGCATATCGGGCACATTCAGGATAACGGTCGGCTCTGCAATGGCGCCCCGCTGGCTCAATTCGCGCGCGATCGATGGATTGATCGTCGTCACCTTGTCAGCGAGCGGGAGAAGCCGACGCTCGGCCATTCGATAGATGTGGCGGCGCCAGGCCTTCAGCTGAGCTTGTTCCGGATAAAGTTCGTGGGCATCGAAGAATAATCGCGCGCCAGTGAGGTCTGCCGCCATGGCAGCGGCGCCAAGCACCGGAAGATCGTGAGCAACAACGATATCCGCCGGTCGGGAGAGCGCCGCGTGCAGAAAGGCATGATGATGCAGAAAGAATGCGGCGCCGAGGCCGGCGAGAAGGCCGAGCCGCGTTTGATCCTCGCCTTTCAGGCGCGTCGACGGTCGGGAAGGATCAATGCGGATGATCTCAATCCCGGGAAATGCGGCGGCATCGGCGTCGATCGACCCGGAGTGGGGAAGCGCGATCACCGATGTTCGGATACCCGCTTTGACAAGGCTGCGCGCCTGCATCAGCACGCGCCGGTCGATCCGGTCATCGGCGACCAGCATCGTCACCTTTTCCGGACGGCCCTGTGCCGCACGCGAGGGGCAGGGCTTGGCGCGCGGGGAAAGCTTAGATTGAACGCGCGATGCCAGTATGCGCGCCATCCCGTCCAATGCCCGGAAGGGGATCGAAGCAGAAAGCCGTCCGGTCATTCCCGAATTCCGCTTCCGGCGGACTGCGTCATGTGCGAACGAATGGCGGTCCTGCGTTGCATTAGCGGCCGGCGGTCCGCGTCTCGATGCTCTGCGAATCTCCGCTTTCCTCTCTGCTAGGGGCCGGCAAATCGAACTTGCCGTAGCTCCATTCGCAGGAATGGAAGAATTCGGCCGCCGCGCTGGCGAGACTATCCGGAAGCTCGACCGTGATCGTGAAGCTTCTGCTCAGGAGATCGTAGCGGATCGCGGAATTCGCATTTTCTAGCGTCGTACCCTCCAGCACCGAGATGCCGACCGTGTAAACTCCAGGCCCCAACTGATTGGGGTTCAGCAGGACTTCCACCCGCCTGCCTTCGCCTGCATTTGCGCTGAAATGATCCGGCTGACTGAACAGGCGCAATATTGCGCGCCCCTGCAGATCATGGATGGCGATCCCATAAGTGCAGCTGAAATCGTCGTCCCGTTCGGCTTCGAGGAAAATTGTGAACAGCGCTGGCTGCAGGCAAACCAGTTTTTCGGATGGACCCTTCGGGCCACTCACGGTGAAGCCGACGACCTTGATGCCTTCTTCGCTGTCCCAGCGCGAGATGCCACCGCGGGCCGCGTTGCGCAGCAGGCGCGCGTCGTTCGCGGGCACAGGATCGAATTCCGGACTTGCCGCGTGCGGCTGAAACGAAGGCAGTTGGAGGGCGAACGTACGCTCCGCCAGCGATCGTTCGACAATCGCCTCACGATGAGCGGTGCTGACTGCGTCTGTATTCTCCGTGGCTCCGGCGCCGGGTATCCCGGTCTCTGCCGTGCCGCCCGGCATGTTTCGGCCTGCGCGGCGGCGCATGGAGGACGGATCGCCGCTGCCCGGCATGGCGCCATACATCGCCCCTTCATAGGCCTTGACGACATCGAAGGCCTTTCCGGCCATTTTCACGCGCCCGCCGTCCAGCCAAATCGCTTCCTCGCAAAGCTCCAGAACCTGGCCCATCGAGTGCGAGACGAGAAGCAGAGTGCAACCCGAGCCGACAATATTCTCTACACGCGCCCTCGATTTTGCGATGAAGTAGGCGTCGCCCGCGCCGAGCACCTCGTCGATCACGAGTATGTCCGGTTTGACCGCGGTGGCGGTCGCAAACATCACACGCGCTTGCATGCCGCTCGAATAGGTCTTGAAGGGTTGTTCCAGAAAGGGCCCGAGTTCGCAGAATTCGACAATGTCGTCGAACGCCTCACGCGTTTCAGCAGTAGATAGACCGTTGTAATGAAGCGAGGCGCGGATATTCTCCGCGCCCGTGTAGTCGGGGTGGAAGCCCTGGCCCATGGTCATGAGCGCCTGAACCGATCCGTTGACGGCGACGCGACCCTCGGTCGGCTTGTAGTTGCCAGAAATCAGCTTGAGCAGGGTGGTCTTGCCGGCTCCGTTCCGTCCGATGAGCCCGATGCGCTGGCCGCGCTTGACGTCGAAATTCACGCCGTCGAGCGCCAGAAACTCCTTCTCGGCTTTCGATACCCTTCGAAATCGCGAGAGACCGAGCGCTTCCAGCAACTGGTCGCGCGGACCGCCACCGAGCCGATACCGCTTTGTGACATTCTGGAACGAGATCGCGATCGGTCCGTCGGCGGTCATTTCAGGCGTAGTCCACGAATGCGAAACGGGCACGTCGGAAGAAGACCACGCCCAGGGCAAACACGCCGATTCCCAGCACAA
>JBAQHA010000533.1:0-4424 GCA_049288075.1 Oricola sp. | reverse complement strand
GAATCTTACCGCGCCCGAACAGCAGCAGTATGATCACGAGCACGATGATCCAATGCCAAATGCTGAAACTACCCATCGATAACGTCTCCTAGATCCGCGTTTTCGCCCACCACTTAGGCGTTTTCGTTCCCAGTTTCAAACAGCATTATGTCCGCAGGACGTACATATATGGTCACATCCCGAATACCCGCCGGCAATTCGTCCGCGCGGATGCGGGCGCGCACCTGCAGATCGGCTCCGGGAACGGCGAGAACCAGCGCTTCCGTCACGCCGAGGAACCGCCGGCTGACAATCCGGCCGGGTATGCCGCCCGCGGCATTGTCGCCGCCGGTCGCCCGAACCTCCACGCCGACAGTCCGCACCGCCACCGTCACCGGCGCGCCATCCTTGCGGCCGGTGCAATCGATGGCGCCGAGCGGCGTCTGCGCCATGCCATTCCGGCAGACCGACGGGAAAACGTTCAATTCGGCGAAAAAACCCGCCACGAACAGGCTGCGCGGCGCATGGTAGATATCCTGCGCGGTTCCCGCCTGGATGATTTCGCCCCGGTCGAGCAGCGCGATCCGGTCGGCCATGCGCATCGCTTCTTCCGCATCATGCGTCACGACTATTGCCGTCGCCCGCGTCTCGCGCAGGATCGCCAGCGTCTCGGCGCGAACGCTGTCCTTCAGCCGCGTGTCGAGCCCGGAGAACGGCTCGTCCATCAGGATCACCGAGGGACGCGGCGCCAATGCGCGCGCCAGCGCCACACGCTGCTGCTCGCCGCCGGAAAGTACGTGCGGATAGGAATGGACATGATGTTCCAGCCCGACACGGCGGATGGCGGTTAGCGCCTCGCGATTGGTGTCGGCCGCGCTCATGTTGCGCAGGCCGAAACGCACATTGTCGAGGATCGTCATGTGCGGAAACAGCGCGAAATCCTGGAACATCAGCCCGACCGAGCGCTGTTCCGGCGGCGTGAACACGCCGTCGCCGGCAATCACCCGGCCATTCATCTTCACCCGGCCGGACGTCTGCGCCTCGAGCCCGGCGGCCAGCCGCAACAGCGACGTCTTGCCCGAGCCCGAAGGCCCCAGCAGGCACAGGATCTCGCCGGGGTTGGCGGTCAGCGTGATGCCCTTCAGCGTATGCACCGGGCCGTAATGAAGATGGATGTCTTCGAATACGAGCTCGGCCGCGAAGGTGACGCCGGTGCGCTGCAGGGAGGAGTTCTGGGCTGATACCATGAATGCGATCGGTCAAACGGAACGGCGGACGCCATGCGCCCGCCTCGTCTCAACCATCGCCGCCACCGGGTGTCAACAGACCGAGCTCCTCGAGGTCGATGTCGGTGAGCTCGTCCTCCTCCTCCGTCAGCTCGTCCGGGTCGACATTCGGGAACGGCATGGAGAAGTTCGCGGGCATGCGCGAGGACAACAGACCCGCCCCTTTCAACTCGTCCATTCCAGGAAGGTCGCGGATCTCCGACAGCCCGAAATGATCGAGAAAATCCAGCGTCGTCCCGTAAGTGACAGGCCGTCCGGGCGTCTTGCGCCGGCCGCGCATTTTCACCCAACCTGTCTCCAATAGCACGTCGATCGTGCCTTTCGATGTCTCGACGCCGCGAATGTCTTCCATCTCGGCGCGCGTCACCGGCTGGTGATAGGCGATAATGGCGAGCACCTCGAGCGCCGCGCGCGACAGTTTGCGCTGCTGCACTTCCTCGCGCTGCATCAGGAAAGCCATATCGCCGGCTGTGCGGAACGCCCAGCTGTTCTCGATGCGCAGAAGGTTGACGCCGCGCTTCTCGTAGAACGCCTGCAGTTCCTCCATCAACGCGCGCACGTTGACGCCGTCCGGAAGCCGCGCGATCAGCGCCTTTTCGCTCACAGGTTCGGCGGAAGCGAAGATCAGCGCCTCGGCCATCCGCATCGCCTCGGCTTCCATCAGCCGCAGCGCCGGATTGTCGGCGTGCAGCGAGACGACATCGTTCTCTTCGGGCAACGTGTCCTCGTAGAAATCATCAAGCGCTTCGGCGCCGCCGCCATTGCCCATTTCGTCCATGCTATCCGTCATAGTCCAGTCCCCGCGCGGGCGGCGTCCCGCATGAAAATCGTTGCGAAGGGCGCGTCCTGGCGGATATCGACCACCCCTTCGCGCACCAGTTCGAGGCTTGCCGCGAATGTGCTCGCCACCGCGGTTCGGCGTTGCTGCGGCGTCGCCACATAGGCGAGGATGTAGCTGTCGAGCGAGGTCCAGTCGCTCATCTCGCCGATGAGCTTGCGCAGGATCTCGCGTGCCTCCGTCAGCGACCAGACCGCGCGTTTGGCGATTTCAACGTGACTGATCGCCTCGCGCTGGCGTTGCTGCGCATAGGCGGTCAAAAGATCGTAGAGAGAAGCCTGGTATTCGCTCGTCCGGTCGACGATGACCGTTTCTGGCATGCCGCGCTGGAACACGTCGCGTCCTAGCCGGTTGCGATTGATCAGCCGAGCCGCCGCGTCGCGCATCGCCTCGAGCCGCTTGAGGCGGAATTGCAGCAGCGCAGCCAGTTCCTCGCCCGACTGCTCGCCCTCGATCTTCGGCTCGGGGATCAGCAGCTTCGATTTCAGGTAGGCAAGCCAGGCCGCCATCACGAGATAGTCGGCCGCCAGTTCCAGCCGCAGCGCCCGCGCCTGCTCGATGAAGACGAGATACTGCCTCGCCAGTTCCAACACCGAGATCTGCGTCAAGTCGACCTTCTGGTTGCGCGCCAGATGCAAAAGCAGGTCGAGCGGACCTTCGAAGCCGGCCACGTCGACGACGAGCGCCGGCTCCGACGAAGCGCGTTCCGGCCCGTTGTCCTGCCAGACGGCGTCCATCGGCACCGCCTTGCCCCGGGCGGTCGCGTTCTCGCCAGCCTGCTTTTCCGTCGCGCTCAACGCGTTCTCCTCGTTCACCGGACGTTTGTCCGGCGGCGGCGCACTGAAACCTCAGGCGACAGCCGTGAAATACCCGTTCAGTTCGTCCCGCAGGGCGGCGACATGGGCCGTGTCGCCGATCCGTCCGTCATGGTGCGAGAGATGGGCGAGCGCCCGTTTCGCGCGCTCGGCTGCCATGTCTGCCAGAATGGGCGTTCTGGCGGCAACGGCCACCATCTCGTCCATGACGCCGTTGCAATGTAGGACAACATCGCAACCCGCGCCAAAGATGCTTTCGGTCCGCGACCCGAAATCCCCAGAAAGTGCGTGCATCGATACGTCGTCGCTCATCAACAGCCCGTCGAAGCCGATTTCGCCGCGGACGATGTCGGCAATTACCTTTGGCGACGTCGTCGCCGGGTGCTCCGGATCGATCGCGGTATAGACCACATGGGCGGTCATGGCCATCGGCATGGCGTGGAGCGCCCTGAACGGCGGGAAATCATGCGCCCGCAACTCTTCCAGCGGCGTATCGACGACCGGCAGCGCCTTGTGGCTGTCCGCGAACGCTCTTCCGTGGCCGGGAATGTGCTTGATCACCGGCAGGACGCCGCCGTCGAGCAGTCCCAGCGCCGCCTCGCGGCCGAGGGTCGCGACCGTTTCCGGATCGTTTCCATATGCGCGGTTGCCGATGACGTCGTGCGCGCCCTTTACCGGCACGTCGAGTACCGGCATGCAGTCGGCATTGATGCCCAGCGGCAGCAGGTCCGCGGCATGCAGCCGCGACATCGCCCGTGCGGCGCGCATTCCGGCTTCCGCATCCAGGCGATACAGGTCTCCGATCGCCGCGCCGGACGGATAGGACTGTGTGATCGGCTCGCGGATGCGCTGCACCCGCCCGCCTTCCTGATCGATGAAAACCGGAGCGTTCTCACGGCCGACCAGACGGCGGAATTGCGCCGTCAGCGCCCGGATCTCGTCGGCGGTCCCGATATTGCGCGCGAACAGGATCAGCCCCCACGGTTTTTCGCGGGTCAGGAAAGCGGCTTCGTTGTCGGTGAAAGCCGTGCCGGCGCAGCCGGTAATCATCGCCTTTGATTCGGTCATGGCGAATCTTATCCGTTTTTCGGGGCAACGAAAAAGGGCGGCCGAAGCCGCCCTCGAATACTAACCTGGATTAGTTCTATTTCGATACGAAACAGCTTCCGCCGGCCCGCTTGTAGGCTTCGCAAAGCGCCACAGCGTCCTGCCGGGTGTCGGCTGCGACACGCACGCGATGGAAAGTGCCGCGCCCCTCGATTTCTGCCTGCTGGATCGAGATCGCGCGTCCGCCGAGCACGTCGGAGTAGCGTCGGGCCAGGTCCGCCGCCGTTGCCTGCGCAAGCTCTGCGGTAGGCTGCGAGGCGATCTGCACCGCATAGGCACCGGAAGCCGCCTGGGTCTGGATCGCGGGCGCTGGGGCCGGTGCGGTTGCCGTCTGGGCTGGCGCGGTGCGCGGCTGTTCCGCGCTGACGATCGTAACCGGCTGGTCGGTCGGCCGCTCGG
>JBAQHA010000532.1:0-1778 GCA_049288075.1 Oricola sp. | reverse complement strand
GTTCGCGACCGTGCTGATGTCCTCCAGCCTGACGGCGGGCATCGTTCTGGCTGTCGCCGGCTTCTTCATGATCGGCATCGGCGTCGGCGCGGCTGGAACCTCGCTGCTTGTCCTGCTGGCGAAGCGGGTTGCGCCGGAGCGGCGCGCGGCGGCGGCTACAATCGTCTGGGTCATGATGCTCGTCGGCTTCATCGTTACCGCGGGCGTCGGCGGACATTTCCTCGATCCGTTTTCGCATGAGCGGCTTGTGACGATTGCGGGCGCGGTCTCGGCCATCGCCATGCTTGTCACGCTGATCGCCGTATGGGGGATCGAGCGCGATGCCGTCCCGGTTGCGCCGGAGCCTCCGTCGCCGCAGAGTGCTGCCAAACCGCCCTTCCGGGAAGCGCTGGCGCAGATCTGGGCCGAACCCGAAGCGCGCAATTTCACCATTTTCATTTTCGTCTCGATGCTGGCCTACAGCGCGCAGGACCTCATTCTCGAACCCTTTGCAGGGACGATATTCGGCTACACGCCGGGCGAGTCCACCAAGCTTGCAAGCGTGCAGCATGGCGGCGTGCTTGCGGGCATGGTGCTGATCGGCTTTCTGGCGACTTTTGTGGGTGGACGGATTTTCTGTTCCCTGCGCGGCTGGACGGTTATCGGGTGCACCTTGTCCGGGCTGGCGCTGCTTGCCCTGGCTTTCGGCGGACATGCAGCGCCGCACTGGCCTCTGCGGGCTTCGGTTTTCCTTCTGGGCTTTGCCAATGGCGCATTTGCCGTCGCGGCAATCGGTTCCATGATGGCGCTGGCGGGCAAGGGCCGTGAGAAGCGCGAGGGTGTCCGCATGGGGCTCTTGGGCGCAGCGCAGGCCATCGCGTTCGGACTGGGCGGCTTTCTCGGCGCGGCATCGGTCGATCTGATGCGATATCTGACCGGCGATCCGTTGACCGCCTATTCAACGGTATTCGCCTGCGAGGCCGTGCTTTTCCTCGCAGCCGCCTGTATCGCAGCCCGTATCGGACAGGCGCATAAGAAGGACAAACTTGCCGCTGCGCCGCACATGACCGTCATCGGCGAGAATCTGATGCCAGCCGGAGCAGGAGAGTGAGATGACGCATACGGGCGTGCCTGAAACGTTCGATGTCGCCGTGATCGGCGGCGGCCCCTCCGGCGCGACGGCGGCAACAGCGCTTGCCCGGCAAGGCCATTCGGTGCTGCTGCTTGACCGCCCCGGCCGGATCAAGCCCTGCGGCGGCGCAATACCGCCCCGTCTGATCGAGGATTTCGCTATTCCCGACGAACTGATCTGCGCGCGCATCGGCTCGGCGCGGATGATCTCGCCGTCGGACGCAAAGGTCGATATGCCGATCGATGGCGGTTATGTCGGCATGGTCAACCGCGAGACGTTCGACGAATGGCTGCGCGACCGTGCGGCCCTCGCCGGAGCCGATCGGAGAAACGGGGTCTTCCTCAGCCTCTCCCGTGACGATGGCGCGCCGCTCATGTCCTACAAGCCGCAGGGCGAAGAGGCGGCAAGGACAGTCCGGGCCAGGGTCGTCATCGGGGCCGACGGCGCCAATTCCGGAGTCGCCCGCGACGCCATGCCGGAAGAAAAGAAACTCCCCTTCGTCTTCGCCTATCACGAAATCGTCCGTGCGCCTTCCGAGCCGACCGCGAACTATGACGGCACGCGCTGCGACGTCTATTATCAGGGCAGGCTTTCGCCGGATTTCTACGCCTGGGTCTTCCCGCATGGCGAGACCGCCAGCGTGGGCATGGGAAGCGCGCATAAAGGG
>JBAQHA010000531.1:0-2075 GCA_049288075.1 Oricola sp. | reverse complement strand
GGCTCATTTCCCCGTAGATTCCCTGCCTGGCGCCGCCCCGGCAGCCAGCAGCGAAAACCCTCGATGTATCGACCCGTCATCCGACGATGCGTTCGACCGCGAGCAGATTACAGGAGTTAATCCATGCGATATAATGGCGAAATTTCCGGAAGCGGAACACTGAAGCGCGCGGGCATCGATATCGCCAGCGCATCCTATGATTTCGAGAGCTATTCACGGAAAACCGGTGGCTTGACGGGTTCTGGCGAGATCACGCTTGCGGCGGAGGCGCTCAAGTCCTGCTTCGGTAAAACCGGCGTTCAACTGCTGACTGACGACGGGCGTGTGTTTAACCTGACATTTTCCGAGAAGCGATTGCGGGAGCCGAATATCGCCCATGTGGTTGTCACCGGAGATCTGCCCGCAGAGCGCAGCATGCGGCACTGAGGGCGTTCAGGGCTTCTCTTTTGTTTCCGGATTCTACCGGCGGCGTCTGGCGCTCTAGCCAATTCATTGTCGCCATGCGGAACAGCGGATAGAGTTATCCAATCGGTGGTCCCACGTCGACACGGCCATCGGTCACGACGCAGTGGCCGGAAAGACGATCATGAAACCCTTCCCCTTATACGCGCGCGCGCCCGCATTTCCCTGGGATAATTCCGCGCCTGTGCGCGAAGAACTGTTTGGCGTTGAGCGGCTCGAACTGCATGCGGAAACGCTGGCGGCGGCGCAGCCGGTCACGGACACCCCGGTGAAGGTCAAGTCGCTGCAAACGCGGCTCAACGAAAACTCCACTGTTCTGCTGGCCGCCTATCGCGCGAGCGCGGCAGAACTGGAAAGCGGGCGCACGATCGTTCCGGCCGCCGAGTGGCTTCTGGACAACTACCACCTCGTGGAGGAACAGATCCGCGAAATCCGGGATGACCTTCCTCCCGGCTACTACCGCCAGTTGCCAAAACTCGCCAGCGGTCCGTTTGCCGGATATCCGAGGGTGTTCGGAATGGCCTGGGCTTTCGTCGCCCACACCGACAGTCATTTCGATCCTGAAATCCTGTGCAGGTTCATTGCCGCCTATCAGCGTGTCCAGCCGCTCACCATCGGCGAGCTATGGGCCGTCGCGATAACGCTGCGAATCGTGCTCATCGAGAACTTGCGCCGGTTGACAGACCAGATTTCGGCAGCGCGCCTGTCCCGCGCCGAAGCCGATGCGCTGGCGGACCACGTTCTGGTGGCGGGATTTTCACCCGACGCGGCCATCGCAAGGCTTTCCAAGGCGCCTTTGCCGGAATTGTTTGCAGCACAATTCGCCAAGCGTCTGCGTGACCACGATCCCAGCATGACGCCGACATTCGGCTGGCTGGAAGAACGACTCAGCGTTCAGCATCTCTCTATCGACGATGTCGTCCAGCATGCCCAGCAACGCCAAGGCGCCTCGAATGTCTCCGTGCGCAACATCATCACCAGTATGCGCCGCATCTCCGATATCGACTGGGCCGACCTCTTCGAAACCGTGAGCCTCGTTGACGCACGCCTTCGTGCCTCAAGTAGCTTCGCCGCCATGGACTTCCAGACGCGCGATTCCTATCGCGGCGCGATCGAGGAACTCGCCCGAGGATCCGCGCTTTCCGAACTTGACATCGCCGAACAAGCGCTCGGCTGCGCGCGGACCGCGGCAGCCGAGGCTTCCGACCCCGCCGAAGCGGAGAGGTTTGGAGATCCAGGCTACTTCCTGATCGCCGAAGGGCGTCCGGCGCTTGAACGGGCTGTGGGTTTCCGGGCCCCCGCACGGCTCTTGTTGCGCCGCTTCAACATTCGGCTCGGCATCGCCGGCTATGTCGGCATGATCATGCTCATCGCGCTGGCGCTTGTCGGCCTCGCCATCCGGACGCTCGAATTCCCCGCACCGGCCTTCGCGGCCGTGCTGTTTCTCGTGGCGCTCATCCCGGCGACGGACGTAGCGACGGCACTGGTCAATCGCGCTGTCACATGGCTTTTCGGAGCGGTGACGCTGCCGGGCCTCGAACTGGGTTCCGGCGTGCCCTCGTCCATGCGAACGCTTGTCGTCGTGCCGACACTGCTCACCAGCGAGGCCGACC
>JBAQHA010000530.1:0-3055 GCA_049288075.1 Oricola sp. | reverse complement strand
GCCAGGTCGTAAGGATCAATCGCAGCCTGTTTCGCCGCATGCTGGAAGAGTATCCCGAATCGGCCGCGGTGCTGCACGACCGGCTGTCGGAGCAGCTGCATCGGCTGATCGGGGAGATCGGCGCGCTGGAAGACCGGTTTTCCGAAGGCTGACAGGTTCAGCCGCCGAGCGAAAATCCGGCGATCACCGGCACATGGTCGGACGGCTGGGTCCAACCGCGCGCCTCGCGCAGAACGGTGATGTCCTTCAGGAGCGGCTCGAGATCGGGCGATCCCCAGACATGGTCGAGGCGACGGCCACGGTCGGCTTCGTCCCAGTCCTTGGCGCGATAGCTCCACCAGGTGAAGATCTTTTCTTCCGGCGGAATGAACACGCGCATCAGGTCCGACCATCCGCCTGCCTTGCGCAGGTCTTCCAGCGTCTCGGTCTCGATCGGCGTGTGGCTGACGACCTTCAGCAACTGCCTGTGCGACCAGACGTCGGTTTCGAGCGGCGCGATGTTGAGATCGCCGACGAGAATCGCCGAATCGGCCGCGCCGGCGTCGGCCGTGATCTCGCGCATCTCGTCCAGGAAAGCGAGCTTGTGCGCGAATTTCGGGTTTATCGCCGGATCGGGTTCGTCGCCGCCGGCGGGAACATAGAAATTGTGGATGCGGATCGCGCGCTTCGGCAATTTGACGATGCAATCGAGATGGCGGGTGTCACCGATGCCGCAGAAATCGCGGCGGACCGCTTCCTCGAGCGGGTATTTCGAAATCGTCGCGACGCCGTGATAGCCCTTCTGGCCGTGCATCTCGATGTGTTCGTAGCCGAGCTTGCGAAAGGCGGACGAGGGGAACTGGTCGTTCGGGCACTTGGTTTCCTGCAGGCACAACACGTCGGGTTGACGGTCGCGCAGGAACGACTCCACGATCGGCATGCGCAGGCGCACGGAATTGATGTTCCAGGTGGCAATCGTGAACGTCATGGGAATCCCCGGAGAAAGGTATGTCCCTTGTTCCAGTGCCGGGCCGCAAAGACAAGCGGCCGGAGCGGATTTCGCCCCGGCCACCCACAATTAAGCCGCCGTCCGACCGTCAGTTCTTGCTCGGCGGGTCCTCGCGGCGGATGCGGTCGTAGGGGATGTCGAAGGTCTTGGCGCCGAATTTCACGCCCTGCTGGACATTGAAGACCATGACGGTCGTGTCCTTGCCCTGGGCGTCGCGGATGGTCCACTGGCGCAGATCGTAGTTCTTCGGGTCGAACATCATGGTGATCTGGCCGTCGCCGAAGAGCTGCTTGTCGCCGATGACGATGGTGGTCAGGTCGTCGGCCTCGTCGACCCGGCGCACGCGGTTGCCCGACAGGTCGATCCGCTCGCCGAGCAGGACCTTCAGCGGCGTCTTGGCAAGCGGGTAGGTATCCCAGGTGTTGAGCTTCTTGTTGTTGACGACGAGGGTCGAGCCGTCGGCGACGACGCGGATCGGCGAGGGAGCCTCGTAAAGAAACAGCATCTTGCCGGGGCGCTCGATATAGAACTTGCCGCCGGTCTGTTCGCCGCTCGGGCCGAACTGGACGAATTCGCCGGTCATCGTCTTCACGCTCGCGAAATGGTCGGCGATACGCTGGGCGGCATCGGAGGCGGCCAGGGCCGGAGCGGCCGGAAGAGCGGCGACCAGGCAGGCGGACAGCGCGCCGGCAAGCGTCTGCCGGCGTGTCAGGAGGAGGTTTTCACCAATCGATTTCTTGGTCATGAGAGTAATTCCGGTCTCTCGCATTTTCGGTTGGCGCGATGGTTAATCCGCGAGTTTGACTTCTCTGTGGCGTTCGCCACAGTCCGGCGCGAAGCCGCTACAGGTCGTCGTCGCCGGTCGGCACCAGGATCTCGCGCTTGCCGGCGTGGTTGGCGGGACCGATGACGCCTTCCTGCTCCATGCGCTCGATCAACGAGGCGGCGCGGTTGTAGCCGATGCCGAGGCGGCGCTGGATATAGGAGGTCGAGGCCTTCTTGTCGCGAAGGACGATAGCGACAGCCTGGTCGTAGGGATCGTCGGAATCCTCGAAGGAGCCGCCGCCCTCGCCACCGGAGTCGCCGCCATCCTCATCCTCGTCCTCGGTGATCGATTCCAGGTATTCCGGCACGCCCTGCGTCTTCAGATGCGAGACGACTTCCTCGACCTCACGGTCGGAGACGAAAGGCCCGTGCACGCGCTGGATGCGGCCGCCGCCGGCCATGTAGAGCATGTCGCCCATACCGAGCAGCTGCTCGGCGCCCTGCTCGCCCAGAATGGTGCGCGAATCGATCTTGGATGTGACCTGGAAGGAGATCCGGGTCGGGAAGTTGGCCTTGATCGTGCCGGTGATGACGTCGACCGACGGACGCTGGGTCGCCATGATGACATGGATGCCGGCGGCGCGGGCCATCTGGGCAAGGCGCTGGACCGCGCCCTCGATGTCCTTGCCGGCGACCATCATCAGGTCGGCCATCTCGTCGATAACGACGACGATATAGGGCATTGGCGTCGGGTCGATATTCTCGCGCTCGTAAATCGCGCTGCCGGTTTCCTCGTCGAAGCCGGTCTGGACCGTGCGGGCAAGCGGCTCGCCGGTGCGCTGGGCGCGGGCGACCTTCTGGTTGAAGCCCATGATGTTGCGGACACCGACCTTGCACATCCGTTCATAGCGGGCATTCATTTCGTTGACCGTCCATTTCAGCGCCATGATGGCCTTCTGCGGATCGGTCACGACCGGCGTCAGCAGATGCGGGATACCGTCATAGACCGACAGTTCCAGCATCTTCGGGTCGATCATGATGAAGCGGCATTCCTCCGGCGGCATCCGGTAGAGCAGCGACAGGATCATGGTGTTGATCGCGACCGACTTGCCCGAGCCGGTCGTGCCCGCGATCAGCAGATGCGGCATGCGCGCCAGATCGACGATCACCGGCTCGCCGCCGATGGTCTTGCCAAGCGCGATGGCGAGCTTGTGATTGGAGCGCGCAAAGTCCTCGCAGGCGATGAGCTCGCGCAGATAGACCATCTCGCGGCGCTGATTCGGCAACTCGACGCCGATGGCG
>JBAQHA010000529.1:0-4682 GCA_049288075.1 Oricola sp. | reverse complement strand
CCCGGCGCCACCGGCGTCGTGCACGACGACGGCGTGCCGTTGCGGCCCTCGATCTCGACCAGGCAGAGCCGGCACGAGCCGAAGGCGTCAACCATGTCGGTAGCGCACAGTTTCGGGATCGCGATGCCCGCCTCCATCGAGGCGCGCATGATCGACGTGCCTTCCGGCACCGTCACCTCGAGGCCGTCGACGGTCAGCGTCACGGTCTTTTCCGCGTGCGACGCGGGGGTTCCGAAATCTGTTTCCTGGATCAGGCGCATGGTGTCACTCCGCAGCTTGCAGGAAGGGGTTCTTCCGGAAATCGTCCGGGAAATGGGTCAGCGCGCTCATCACCGGATACGGCGTGAAACCGCCCAGCGCGCACAGCGAGCCGAATTTCATCGTGTTGCAGAGATCGGCGATGACCGCGAGGTTCTTCTCCGGCTCGATGCCGTGAGCGATCTTGTCGGCCGTCTCCGCGCCGCGCACCGCGCCGACCCGGCACGGCGTGCACTTGCCGCAGCTTTCGATGGCGCAGAACTCGAAGGCGAACCGCGCCTGCTTCAGCATGTCGGCGCTGTCGTCGAAGACGGTGATGCCGGCATGGCCGATCAGCCCGTCCTTCGCCGCGAAGGCCTCGTAATCAAACGGCGTGTCGAACAGCGCCCTTGGGAAATAGGCCCCCAGCGGCCCGCCGACCTGCACCGCCTTGACCGGCCGGCCCGTCGCCGTGCCGCCGGCGATGTCGTCGACGATCTCGCCGAGCGTCAGGCCGAAAGCCGTCTCGTAGAGACCGCCATGCTTGACGTTGCCGGCGATCTGGATCGGGATTGTACCGCGCGACCGTCCCATGCCGAAATCGCGGTAATGCTCCGCGCCCTTGTCGAGGATGACCGGGACCGAGGCCAGCGAGATCACGTTGTTAATGACGGTCGGCTTGCCCATGAAGCCCTTGTGGGCCGGCAGCGGCGGCTTGGCGCGCACGACGCCGCGCTTGCCTTCCAGACTATTGAGAAGCGAGGTTTCCTCGCCGCAGACATAGGCGCCGGCGCCGACGCGCACTTCGATGTCGAACGCCTTGCCGGAACCGAGCACCGAAGCGCCAAGCAGGCCCTTGCCGCGTGCGACATTGACCGCCGCCTTCATGATGCGGATCGCGTCCGGATACTCGGAGCGCAGGTAGATGTAGCCCTTGGTCGCCGCCGTCGCGAGGCCGGCGATCGCCATGCCCTCGATCAGCACGAAGGGATCGCCCTCCATGATCATCCGGTCGGCGAACGTGCCGCTGTCGCCCTCGTCGGCGTTGCAGACGATGTATTTCTGCGGCCCGGCGGCATCCAGCACGGTCTTCCACTTGATGCCGGTCGGGAACCCTGCCCCGCCGCGCCCGCGCAGGCCGGAATCGGTAACTATCTGGACGATCTCCGAGGCCGTAATTGCGATCGCCTTCCGCAGGCCGGCGAGTCCGCCATGCGCCTCGTAGTCTTCCAGCGACAGGGGGTCAACGATGCCGCAGCGCGCGAATGTCAGCCGCGTCTGGTTTTTCAGGAACGGGAGTTCTTCCGGATCGCCGAGCGCCAGAGCATGCGCCCCGCCCGTCAGGAAACCCGCCTCGAACAGCGAGGCGACGTCGTCAGCCGTGACCGGGCCATAGGCGATGCGGCCGCCGGCGGTCGCGACCTCGACCATCGGCTCCAGCCAGTAGAGGCCGCGAGAGCCGTTGCGCACGACATAAATGTCTTCGCCGCGTTTTGCTGCTTCCGCCGCGATCGCCGTGGCGACTTCGTTCGCGCCGAGCGCCAGTGCGCCGGAATCGCCGGGAACGTAAATCGTGACGGTCATGCGCGGGCCCCTTCGAGAATGGTGTCGATGCGCGCCTCGTCGACGCGCCCGACCACCCTGCCGTCGACCATGGCCGCCGGCGCGCAGGCGCACAGGCCGAGGCAGTATACAGCCTCCAGCGTAACCGCGCCGTCAGGCGACGTCTCGCCGAAGCCGATCTTCAGCCGTCCCTTGGCATGTTCCGCGATGCGGTCGGAACCCATCGACTGGCAGGCTTCCGCCCGGCAGATTTTGACGACGTGTCGGCCGGCCGGCTGTTCGCGGAAATCGTGATAAAAGCTCATCACGCCATGCACTTCTGCGCGGCTGAGGTTCAGCTTGTTGGCGATGACGGGAAGCGCGTCCTGCGGCACATGGCCATATTCTTCCTGCACCGCGTGCAGGATTGGCAGCAACGGGCCTTCCAGCGCGCTCAGTTCGTCGACGATCGCGCCAACGCGGGTATCGAATGTCTCGATCGACAGGTCTGCAGCCACGTCGCTCCTCCAGAATGTATACATACTATGAAATATTGGCAGGTCTATGGCCCAAATATCAATATCGCATTCCCGTCGTTCGATAGCGATTCCCTATCGTTGAGGCCGGTATTGAGCAGCATCTGGCATCGATCGGGCATTCAGTGCTAACTTCATGCGAAGACATCCCCTTTTGCGGCCGGTCCATTGGCGTTCACGTTCAGACAGATCCAGTATTTCGTTGCCGTGTGCGAGCAGGGCACGGTTTCCGGCGCCGCGCATACGCTGTCGATCTCGCAGTCGGCGGTTACCGAGGCGATCAAGGACCTGGAATCGGATCTCGGCGTCAGCCTGTTCGAGCGCCATCCGCGCGGCCTCAACATCACCCACAAGGGTCACCAGTTCCTCCGCCACGCGACGACGATCCTCGCCGACGTATCTGACGCCCGCAACGCCTTTCAGGAGGCCGACGACGCGGTCAGCGGTGACCTGCATCTGGGCGTCACCTCGCTGGTCGCGGGCTACGTGCTTTCCGACATTCTCGCCCGGTACCGCCGCGCCAACCCGGCCGTCAACGTGTCCGCCATCGAGGACAATGGCGAGTATCTGGAGCATCTTCTGATTGGCGGGGAACTCGACGTCGCCGTCACCATCATCTCCAATCTGCGCGACCGTATGGCGCTGCAGGTCGAGATCATCGAGGTCTCGCCCTACCGGCTGTGGCTGCCGCTCGGCCACCGTTTGGCGGGGCTGGAAAGCATCTCGCTCGCCGATGTCTCGTCCGAGCCGATCATCATGCTGACCGTTGACGAAATCGAGGAAGCGACCGTGAAACTGCTCGGCGCCTTCGGCGCGCGCGCCAACGTCGCCTTCCGTACCCGCTCGGTGGAGGCGGTGCGCAGCCTCGTCGCCACTGGCGCCGGTGTTGCGCTGCTGCCTGATCTTGTCTACCGGCCGTGGTCGCTCGAAGGCGACCGCATCGACTCCCGCGACGTCTCCGGCACGCTTCCGGTGGTCCAGGTCGGGGTCGTCTGGCGCAAGGGCTCCACCCTGCCGCGCACGGCGCGCGACTTCATCGCCATCGCTCAGGCGCAGCGCATGTCACGTTGATATCGGTATTTCCGATAACGCGGTTCTGATTAATGAATTTGTGAAAGCTGTGTGCGCGCGTAACCTGATTTCCCGGAAGAAGGAGCGCCGCCAGTCCGGCGGCTGAACACGGGAGACGTCGCCATGAAATCCATTCTCAAATCCTGCACGGCGCTGACGCTGTGCTGCGCCATCGCGGGCCAGGCAGCGGCCCAGCCCATGCTTACGGAGATCGGACCGGGTGAAGGCCAGGTCGATATCGTCGCATGGGCCGGCTATATCGAGCGCGGCGAGACCGACAAGGCGTTCGACTGGGTCACCAAGTTCGAGGAAGCCACGAGCTGCAAGGTCAACGTAAAGACCGCCAACACGTCGGACGAGATGGTTGCGCTGATGAACGAGGGCGGTTTCGATCTCGTCACCGCTTCCGGCGACGCCTCGCTGCGCCTGATCGCCGGCAAGCGCGTGCAGCCGGTCAATGTCGACCTGATCCCGAGCTGGAACACCGTCGATGACCGCCTGAAGGACGCGCCGTGGCACACGGTCGACGGCGTCCACTACGGCACGCCCTACATGTGGGGCCCGAATGTGCTGATGTACAACACCGAGGTGATCAAGGAAGCGCCGACGAGCTGGAATATCGTCTTCGAGGAAATGACGCTCGGCGACGGCCAGTCCAACAAGGGGCGGGTGCAGGCCTATGACGGACCGATCCATATCGCGGACGCAGCCAACTACCTGATGTTCCACAATCCCGATCTCGGCATCAAGAACCCTTACGAACTGAACGAGGACCAGTACAAGGCCGCGCTCGAGCTGCTGCGCCAGCAGCGGACGCTCGTCTCTCGCTATTGGCACGACGCGTTCATTCAGATGGACGACTTCAAGAACGAGGGTGTCGTCGCTTCGGGCTCCTGGCCCTTCCAGGTCAACATCCTGAAGAGCGAAGGCCAGCCGATCGCCTCGACGATCCCGCAGGAAGGCGCGACCGGCTGGGCGGACACGACGATGATGCATGTCGACGCTGCGCATCCGAACTGCTCGTACCTGTGGATGGAGCACTCACTGTCCTCCAATCTTCAGAGCGATCTTTCGGTCTGGTTCGGCGCGGTGCCGAGTGTGCCAGCCGCCTGCACGGACGGACGCGGAATGCAGACGGCCGAAGGCTGCTCAGCCAACGGCCTCGACAATTTCGAGAGGATCAAGTTCTGGACGACGCCGGTCTCCAAGTGTGAAAGTCAGGGCGAATGCGTGCCCTACTACCGCTGGGTCTCCGACTATATCGGTGTGATCGGCGGCCGCTGACCGACACAATCC